>NZ_JBJDRF010000028.1:0-67296 GCF_044987305.1 Novosphingobium sp. ZW T3_23 | reverse complement strand
GCCACCAGTTCCTCGAAATGCGCTTCCTCGGCAGCGAGCGCATGGGCGCCCGCCTCGGTGATGCGACTCGCCTCCTCGTGCAGGGCGAGCGCGTTGAAGCGCATGGCTCCTGCCATGGTCTGGCGGTGCGAGAAGCCGCTGTCCGGCTCCAGCAACTTGTCGGCATGGCGCTGCGGCACTTCGATGAAGTAGCCGAGCACATTGTTGTGCTTGATCTTCAGCGCGGCGACGCCGGTTTCCTCGCGGTACCTGGCCTCCAGCGCCGCGATCGCGCGGCGGGCATTGCCAGAAGTGACGCGCAGTTCGTCGAGTGCGGCATCGTAGCCCCCGGCGATATAGCCGCCCTGCCCGCGCTCGGTCGGCGGGCTCTCCACCAGCGCCTGCGCGAAATGATCGGTCAGCGCCGCATGGCCGCCGAGGTGAGGCATCAGACGGTCCAGCAGCACCGGCAGCCCGTCCATCTGGACCAGCCGCTCACCGATCCGCCGCGCCCCGGAAAGACCGTCGCGAAGCTGGCCCAGGTCGCGCGGAGAACCCCGCCCCGCCACCACGCGGCCCAGCGCGCGGCCCACATCCGGTAGCGCCCGCAGCGCCGCGCGCATGTCTTCGCGCAGCAGGGCATCGTCGTGGAGCCATTCCACCAGTTCCAGCCGCTCGGCAATGGCGTGGCGGTCCATCAGCGGCGCGGAGAGGTCTTCCGCAAGCTGGCGCGCGCCGGCGCCGGTGACGCAGCGGTCGATCGCCTCGACCAGACTGCCCTTGCGCCCGCCAGTTGACGATTCGAGAATTTCCAGGCTGGCGCGGGTCGCCTCGTCCATCGCCAACGCCGCATCGCTGCTGCGCGCCTCGGGCGGCAGCAGCAGCGGCAGCTTGCCGCGCCCGACATGGTCGAGATAGGCGATCAGGCCGCCCGCCGCCGCCAGCATGGCGCGCGTGAACGTGCCGAAGCCGTCGAGCGTCGCCACGCCGTGGACGAGCTTCAATCGCTCATCGCCGCCATCGGAGGAGAACTCATGCGCGGAACGCGGGATCGCACCATCGGGCGCCAGTTCCCAGCCTTCCGGCACGACCAGCTCGCTCGCGCCCAGCCGCGCCAGCGCTGCTCCCAGCCGCTCCGGCGGACACTCTTCCAGCACCATGCGGCCGGTGGAGATGTCGCAGGCGGCAATGCCAAGCGTGCCGCGCAGATCGCAGGCCGCCGCCAGCACATTGGCGCGGCGCGGCTCCAGCAGCGATTCCTCGGTGAGCGTGCCTGCTGTGACGAAGCGCACGATATCGCGCGCCACCAGTGACTTGGAAGCCCGGCCTTCCTTTCTGGCGCGCTCCTTGGCCTGCGCAGGAGTCTCGGTCTGCTCGGCGATGGCCACGCGGCAACCGGCCTTGATCAGGCGGGCCAGATAGCCCTCCGCCGCATGGACCGGCACCCCGCACATCGGGATCGGCTGGCCGCCATGTTCGCCGCGCGTGGTGAGTGCAATATCGAGCACCTGGCTTGCGATTTTCGCATCCTCGAAGAACAACTCGAAGAAGTCGCCCATCCGGTAGAACAACAGGCAGTCCCCGGCCACCTCGCGCAGGGCAAGGTACTGGGCCATCATCGGGGTCACGCCCGCCTTGTCAGATTGTCCGCTCATGGCATCGAGCGTTAGCGCCGCCGCCCCCTTTTAGGGAAGCGCGGACACGGTGCCTTTCCCCTATCGCGTGGCGTGAACATTCGTTAGGGCCACTCCCAAATCGGGAGAAATCGCTTGTCCGAAAAGTCGAAGATCCAGTTCACCGAGCGCGAAGCGCTGTTCTATCACAACACGATCCGCCCCGGTAAGATCGAGATCATTGCGTCAAAGCCCATGGCCACGCAACGCGACCTCAGCCTTGCCTATTCGCCAGGCGTCGCGGTTCCGGTCCAGGCGATCGCCGACGATCCCGCCACGGCCTATGACTACACCGCCAAGGGCAACCTCGTCGCGGTGATCTCAAACGGCACCGCGATCCTCGGCATGGGCAACCTCGGCGCCCTCGCCTCGAAGCCGGTGATGGAAGGCAAGGCGGTGCTGTTCAAGCGCTTTGCCGACGTCGATTCCATCGACATCGAACTGGCCAGCGAGGACACCGACGCGCTGATCGAGGCCATCGCCATGATGGAGCCCAGCTTCGGCGGCATCAACCTTGAGGATATCAAGGCGCCCGAGTGCTTCATCATCGAGCAGGCCCTGCGCGAGCGGATGAACATCCCGGTCATGCATGACGACCAGCACGGCACCGCGATCATCGCCGCCGCCGGCCTGATCAACGCCTGCCTGATCACCGGCCGCAAGCTGGACGAGATCAAGGTGGTGGTGAACGGCGCCGGCGCCTCGGCGCTGGCCTGTACCGCGCTGATCAAGTCGATGGGCGTAACCCACGAGAACGTGCTGGTCTGCGATACCAAGGGCGTGATCTATCCGGGCCGCGAGCGGGTGGACCAGTTCAAGTCGGCCCACGCGGTCAAGACCGATAGGCGCACGCTGGCCGAAGCCCTCGTCGGTGCCGACGTCGTTCTCGGCCTCTCGGCCAAGGGCGCGATCACGCCCGAGATGGTCAAGACCATGGCGCCCCAGCCGATCATCTTCGCCATGGCCAACCCGGACCCGGAAATCACCCCGCCCGAGGCCAAGGCCGTGCGTCCCGACGCCATCGTCGCCACCGGCCGTTCGGACTATCCGAACCAGGTCAACAACGTGCTGGGCTTCCCCTTCATCTTCCGCGGCGCGCTGGACGTAAACGCCACCGCGATCAACGAAGAGATGAAGATCGCCGCCGCCAAGGCCATTGCCGAACTGGCGCGCGAGCAGGTCCACGAGGACGTCGCCGCCGCCTACGGCGAATCGCAGCAGTTCGGCCGCGACTACATCATCCCGGCGCCGTTCGATCCGCGCCTGATGGAAGTCGTCTCCATGGCCGTCGCCAAGGCAGCGATGGATTCCGGCGTCGCCAAGCGTCCGATCGAGGACTTCGAAGCCTACCGCGACCAGCTCAAGGCCCGCCTCAACCCCACCACCTCGGTGCTCACCCGCGTCTACGAACAGGTCCGTGCCAATCCCAAGCGCATGATCTTCGCGGAAGCGGACAACGAAGTGGTGCTGCGCGCCGCGATCCAGTACCGCGACTTCGGCTACGGCGAACCCATTCTGGTCGGCCGCACCCAGGTCATTCTCGACAAGATGGCGGAACTCGGCGTTGCCGATCCCGAGAGCTATCACATCGAGAATTCGATGGTCTCCGATCACGTCGCGCCGATGGTGGAGATGCTTTACGAGCGCCTCAAGCGCCGTGGCTTCCTCCAGCGCGACGTGCAGCGCATGGTCAATACCGATCGCAACATCTTCGCCTCCGGCCTGCTCAAGCTGGGCGTGGGCGATGCGATGGTGACCGGCATGACCCGTCCCTTCGCGCAGTCCATCAAGGAAGTGCGCCGCGTGCTCGACCCGGCCGAGGGCAAGCTCGCTTTCGGCATTCACCTCCTGGTGGGCAAGAACCACACGGTGTTCATGGCCGACACCACGATCAACGAGCGCCCCACCGCCGAGCAGCTTGCGGTGATCGCCAAGGAAACCGCCGCCGTCGCCCGCCGCCTGGGCCATGAACCGCGCGTGGCCTTCCTCAGCTACTCCACCTTCGGCAATCCGTCGGGCAAGTGGCTGGAGCAGACCCGCGAGGCGATCCGCATCCTCGACGAGCAGCAGGTGGACTTCGAGTACGAGGGCGAAATGGCCCCCGATGCCGCGCTGAACCCGAAGATCATGAAGCTCTACCCGTTCAGCCGCCTGTCGGCTCCGGCGAACGTGCTGATCATGCCGGGGCTTCAGTCGGCCAACATCTCGGCCAAGCTGCTCAAGGAGATCGGCGGCACGACCTCGATCGGGCCGATGTTGCTGGGCGCGGAGAAGCCGGTGCAGATCGTACCGATGACTGCGCTCGCGCCGGACGTGCTGACGCTGGCCGTGCTGGCGGCGGCCGGGATTGCCGGGTAATTGAAAAAGGGGCGCTCCGGTCAACCGGGGCGCCCCTTTTCGGACATGCCATCGTAGAAAGACCGCGTGTAGAAAGACCGTCGTCCCGGACTTGATCCGGGACCGCTGGCAAATCTTTAGGCGTATGCTGGCAGAAGAGCGCCCACTGCGGCCCAGCCGATGGGTGGGTCGTTCACGGCCAGCGGTCCCGGATCAAGTCCGGGACGACGTCATTGCCGGATCACTTCCGCCGATAGCGGAAATACCAGACCTCATGCCCATAAACGGTGCGCGCCTTGTTTTCGTAGCGCGTTTCCGGCCAGCCGCCGGGGCGTACCTGGAAGTCCTGCGGCTTCTCGCAAAGCCACTCGAACTGGTCGGTGTGGCGCTGCATCACCATCAGCGCATGGCGCACGTAGACGGCGTGATCGGTGCCGAAGCGGAACTCTCCGCCGGGCTTCAGCTTCGCCGCGAACATGTCCACCGGGCCGTCGTTCATCATGCGCCGCTTGGCGTGGCGCGCCTTGGGCCAGGGGTCCGGGTGCAGCAGGTAGAGGAACGAAAGCGAGCCGTCGGGAATGCGCGAGAGCACTTCCAGCGCGTCGCCGTGATGGATGCGCACGTTGCCCAGCGGCGTGCCGGCCCCGTTGTCCCCCGTGACATGGGTCAGCGCCTGGGCGACGCCGTTGATGAACGGCTCGGCTCCGATGAAGCCGTGGTTGGGCAGCATGTCGGCCCGGCCCGCCATGTGCTCGCCCCCGCCGAAGCCGATCTCGAAATGCATCGGGCGATCGTCGCCGAACAGCAGCTCGGACGTGACCGGGCCTTCGAGGGGAACCGCGATTCGCGGCAGCAGGTTGTCGACCAGCCCCTGCTGGCCCGCGCGCAGGGGCTTGCCCTTGGCGCGGCCGTAGAGGCGGTTCAGCGTGGTCGGATCGCCGGATTTGTGAGCGGTCATGGCGCGGGCCCCTGACACCGTTGCGGGACGAGGTCAACGTCGCCCGATCATCAAAAACGAAACCGGCGCCCCAAGCGAAACGGCCCACCCCCGGGGGCAGGCCGTTGCTTCACACCTCAATCGAGGCGCAAGGGGTAGGGTTCAGGCGACTTCCTGAAGCTCGTCCGGATCGCGCAGCACGTAGCCGCGGCCCCAGACGGTCTCGATGTAGTTGGCGCCGCCGCAGGCGTGGGCCAGCTTCTTGCGCAGCTTGCAGATGAAGACGTCGATGATCTTCAGTTCCGGTTCGTCCATGCCGCCGTAGAGGTGGTTGAGGAACATTTCCTTGGTCAGCGTGGTGCCCTTGCGGAGCGAGAGCAGCTCCAGCATCGCATATTCCTTGCCGGTCAGGTGCACGCGGGCGCTATCGACCTCGACGGTCTTGGCGTCGAGGTTGACCACCAGCTTGCCGGTGCGGATGACCGACTGCGAATGGCCCTTCGAGCGGCGGACGACGGCGTGGATACGCGCAATCAGCTCCTCGCGGTGGAACGGCTTGGTCACATAATCGTCGGCGCCGAAGCCGAACGAGCGGACCTTCGAATCCATTTCGGAGATACCCGAGAGGATCAGCACCGGCGTCTGCACCTTGGCCACGCGCAGCTTCTTCAGCACGTCGTACCCGTGCATGTCGGGCAGGTTGAGGTCGAGCAGAATGATGTCGTAATCGTAGAGCTTGCCGAGATCGAGGCCTTCTTCACCTAGGTCGGTGGAGTAGACGTTGAAGCCTTCGGCGGTCAGCATGAGTTCGATGGCCCGCGCAGTAGTCGGTTCATCCTCGATCAGCAGCACTCGCATCGAAAATTCCCTTTCGCCCCCCGTCTCGGCTCAAATCCCCAGCCGGAACGGATATTTCCGTGTATTAACCATAGGAGCAATGAAGGTTAAAGGTTAATTTGCCGTAAACAGGGATGCTCCGGGCTTTTCAGGGCCCTACGTTTTCTGCGGGCGTTAGGATTAAAACTTCTCAAGCCCCGGCTTCGGGGCCGATCTTAACGCCGATCCCGCCCGCCGCCGCCCGGCGATCCGAGGATGACGGCAGGGCGGACTGGGAAGCGGTTTCGATCCGCTTGAGATAGCTCCAGAGCCCGCATTGCAGCCCGATCAGCATGAGGATGAAGGGTTGGAAAGCGATGCCCACGAACAGCGAACCGATCAGATAGACCACCTGGGCAAGCTGAAGCGCGATCGCCAGCGGCGCCACCCAGGCCTCGTCCGCTCCGGTGCGCCGCTTCCAGCGACGACGGATCTGCTCCATCTGCAACAGCCCGGTAAGCTGGAGCAATATCCACAGTGCGAATCCGGGAATGCCTTGCTCGCCCAGCATCTCGAAATAGCTCGAATGGAAGGCCCGGCCTTCTTCGACGATGTGTTCGCGGCTGATCGTGGTGCTGCCGTCCACGGTCTTGCGCATCACCGTATCGTACTCGACGCGACTCGCCAGATTGACCACGAAGCCGCCGCCCAGGGGATGGTCCTTCACGTAGTCCCAGGTCCACTTCCACACGCCCAGCCTGGTACCGGCGGACTGGTCCGCCTCGTGATTCTCTATAGTGCCCATGCGCGCCAGGAATGCGGGGGGCAGGAACGGCACGGCGACCATGAGCGCCAGCACCATGCCTCCGGCGATCAGCACCTTGTGGCGCACCGTCCTGAGATAGAACAGGCAAAGCACGCCCAGGCACACCAGCCCCGTGCGCGCCTGCGTCCCCACCGGGATCAGCGCGCAGGCGAAGATCAGCCCGGCCGCGAACAGAGTGACCCGCCAATCGGCCGGAAACACCGTGCCATGCCGGACCAGCCAGAGCGCGATGGGAATGATAGAGATCGCCACTGCCGAGAGAATCGAGCCTTCGTAGAGCCCCGTGTTGTTCTCCACGAAGATCCGCAGCGTGCCGTAGCCCCCGCCGCCGCCCACGGTCTTGAGGCCGCCGTCGATGATGAGTGCACTGGCCGCCAGCACCATCACCAGCGCCGCCGCTTCGATCCTCAGCCGCGTGCGCAGGGTGAACGGCAGGAAGATCGCGAAGACCAGCGCCTTCCACACCCATGCCCACTTTTCCGCCGCCGCGGCCGGGTAGGCGGCGGTCCAGGTGGTGAAGCCGCAGTAGAGCAGCAGCAGCACGAGAATGCCCTGCCGCAGCGTAAAACGCGAATCGCGCTTGTCGTCGAAGGCCAGCCAGCCGAGGAAAGCGGCGGCGAAGGCCATGAGCGAGATCGGCAGGCGGGCCAGGATACCCCACGAAATGATCTGCGGGCTGACGATGTCTACATAGAGATAGCACAGCACCCAAAGGAACGGGCGCCGGAAGCCCGCCAGCAGGAAGCAGACCACAAAGCCGGTGAGCGCAAGGTCAAGCATCCTCAGCCCCACCCTCACCCTGTTCCTGCACCTTGCCGGACGGCCAGCGCATCTCGCGCCGGATCGGCCTCGCAACGCGGGATGCACGCGGGGACGCCCCCACCCCGGAGGCAGGCTTCTCCGACCCGGTTTCCACGTCGAGGTCCGGGCGGAACAGCAGCCGCCATGCGGCAAGCGCCAGCAGTCCGTGGCTTACGGCAAGGGCAAGGATGTCCACCATCGGTGCAGGGCCTAGCAGTGCCGAGTTGACGCGGCGTTAAGCCTTGCGGACATAGGAAACTCTCATGACTCGCATCCTCCACGTCCTCGACCATTCGCTGCCGATGCACAGCGGCTACACCTTCCGGACCCGCGCGATTCTGAAGGCGCAGCAGGCGATGGGCTACGAAGTACGCGGGATCACCGGAATCCGCCACAAGGCTCCGGGCCCGGCGATCGAGGAAGCGGAAGGGCTGTCTTTTCACCGCACGACAGGTTCCGTCGCCGGACCGGTGGGGCTGCGCGAATGGCGCGAGATCGGGCTGTTCGCAGAATCGATCGACCGCGTGGTCCGCGAATGGCGGCCGGACGTGCTCCATGCGCACTCCCCTTCGCTCTGCGGCGCGGCAGCCGCGCGCGTCGCCCGCCGCCACGGCATCCCGCTGGTCTACGAAATCCGCGCCTTCTGGGAAGACGCCGCCGTGGGCAACGGCACCGGCACCGAGGGTTCGCTGAAGTATCGGCTGACCCGCGCGCTGGAGAATCGCGTGGTGTCGCGCGCCGATGCCGTGGTGACGATCTGCGAGGGCCTTCGTGACGACCTGATCGCGCGCGGCGTGCCTGCGGGCAGAATCTCCAGAATGCCGAACGGCGTCGATCTCGATCTGTTCGGCGCTCCCGCGCCACGCGATACCGGGCTGGCCCGCGAACTCGGCTTCGAGAAGGACGGCAAACCTTGCCCGGTGATCGGCTTCATCGGCAGTTTCTACGACTACGAGGGGCTCGACGACCTGATCGCCGCCATGCCGTTGCTGCTGGAACGCCAGCCCGATGCGCGGCTGCTGCTGGTCGGCGGCGGCCCGCGCGAGGCGGCGCTGCGCGAACAGGCGAAGTCATCCCCTGCCGCCGAGGCGATCCGCTTCATCGGCCGCGTTCCGCATCACGAGGTGGAGCGCTATTATGCCTTGGCCGACATCATGGCCTATCCGCGCAAGAAAAGCCGCCTGACCGACCTGGTGACCCCGCTCAAGCCGCTGGAGGCCATGGCGCAGGGCAAGCTCGTCGCCGCCAGCGACGTGGGCGGCCACCGCGAACTCATGACCCACGGCCTGACCGGCACGCTCTTCGCCCCCGACGATCCCGCCGCCTGCGCCCGGGCACTGGCGGATCTGCTGGAAGCGCGGGAATCGTGGGACGCCTTGCGCGAAGCGGGCCGCGAACATGTCCGGAAACGGCACAACTGGGCCGCCAATGTTCGCCATTATAAAGACGTTTACCAAATGGTGGCACCTCTTTAGGCCGTAAGCCGCTGCGAGAGCGGGCCAACAACCATATTGCGATCTCAGAACGGGGTTAATGAACGTGGCGAAACCAGAGAACAGGAACCCCCAGCCGATCAGCCGCCATCCCCTGTTCCCGGCGATCGTGGCCCTGTGGTTTGCCGCCCTGTTCGGGCTGGGCTCGATCATCGTCAGTCCGGCACTGATAGAACGGATCGTCGCCGCCACGGGAATCGCCGAGCTGGTGCCGATGGCCGCGCCCCCGCTGGGCACGACGGCCCGCATCCTCTTCGCGCTGGCGCTCACCGGACTGGGCGGACTGATCGGCCTCCTCGCCGGCCGCCGCGTGGCCCAGACGGAAGACGCGCCTGCCCGCATGCCTTTCTCGGGTGCCGATGACGCAGAGGCGCCCGCCGAGCCCGCCCCGGTTTCGGCCACGCCGAATGCACCCCGCCGCCGCCGCGCCTTCTCGCTGGTGGCCGAAGACATCTCGCCGCCGGTCGAACAGGAAGTGCAGGAGCCGGACGCCGAACAGCCGCCGATCCTCAACCTCTCCGACCTCGATCTGGAAGCCGTCGAAGCGGCGGGACTGGTCGATCCCGCCCTGCCGCCCGCCTCACACGCCTTGCTTGCGCCGACCCTGAACGGGCCCGATGGCGAAGAAGAAGGCGCCCTTGTGCCCGAGCACGACGCCGTGTCGCTTCAGGCCGAGTGGTCGCCCCCCAAAGCTGCCGAGAATGTCGACGATGCCGAGCGTCCGACTCTCGACGACGATCACGGCCCGTTCGGCCGCATTCCCGAGTGGCTGGACCCCCGTCAGGACGCCCACACGTTTTCGCCCGCTCGCTGGGCCATTGCCGAGGATGAGGACGCGGCACCTGCCCGTCCTGCCCCGACGCAGGATCGCAATCCGGAAGACCTGAGCAATCGTCTGTTCGAGACCTACTCGCGCGCGCTGGCCGATGAACCTCGGCAACCCGAGGTCGAGGAATCCACTCCCGCTCCCGCACCGATTGCATCGGAAGAGGACGGCACGCTGGCGGCACTGCGTATTGCCGGTGCCCGGCTAGACGATCTTTCGCAGATCGAACTGCTGGAACGTCTTGCCCTGGCGATGGAGCAGGCGCGTCGCCGACGCTCCGAGGCATTCTTACCCGAATCGACGCCCTCCTTCGTGGTGCCGGCCGCAACTCCTGAAGCAGCAGGCCCTGAAGCAGCGTGGCCTGAAGCAGTGGGGCCGGACGACATTGCCGATACCACGGCCGAGGCTTCTCGCCCGCTTGGCGCTCTCCTGCCGCGGCTCGCCTCCGTCGCGCCTTTCACCGCGCCGCTGCGATCCGTTCCCGATGCCGAGGGCCAGATCGCTCCCGCCGCCACCACGCGCATCCCTGCCGCGCTCCGCCCCGTCGGCTTCGACGTCTTCGATGGCGACAGCCTGGACGATGCCCTGCCGGGCTATGTCCCGCCCCGCCACATCGCGCTGGCGCCTGACTCCTTCCCGGCGGTAATCGACGAAGCAGGGGAAGAGCCGGAAGACAGCGCGAAATACGCGGCCTTCAACCCGCTTTCCCGAGATTTCGAGCCCGACGAGGCCGAAGGCGAAGAGGAGGAAGCCGTCCTGGCGAACGGCTACTCGTCGCTGCTGAAGCTTTCGAGGCCATCGCCGCGCCAGAACTTCGTGCGCTTCGACGAAGAAGCCGCCGAAGCGTTCGCATCCGACGCCGCCGCTTCGCAGGACGAGGAAGGCGCCGCACTCCGTCCGTTCGATCCGCCTGCCCGCCCGGATCCGGACGAAACGGAAAAGGCCCTGCGCACCGCTCTGGCCACTTTGCAGCGCATGAGCGGCGCCGCCTGATTCAGTCCGTTTTCTGCCTCGAAACGCGTTTCACGCAACTGAGACGCATCTTCGCATAACAAAATTCCCTTTTTTCCTGCGCACACGCACTAAATTTTGCGCGGGCCCTTCCCTTCACCATTGCAAAAGCGGCCCGTAATCGTCATGGGGGCGCAAGGGACCACCATGACGCGTAGCCGGCGCCGCACGATTCGTGCGCGTGGGAGCGCGACAAGGTCCCCGGCAAAAAATGACAGGATGGGTTTTTATCGATGGGATTTCCTAAGCCCCAGGGCCTTTATGATGCGCGTAACGAACACGATGCTTGTGGTGTAGGCTTCGTAGCCCATATCAAAGGCCAGAAAACGCATGCTATCATTACTCAGGCGCTGGAAATCCTTAAAAATATTGACCACCGCGGTGCGGTGGGTGCTGACCCCCTGCTGGGCGACGGCGCAGGAATCCTGACGCAGCTTCCCGATACCCTGTTCCGCAGCTGGGCCGCCGCCACTGGCGTGGAACTGCCCAAGGCAGGCGACTATGCCGTCGCCATGTGCTTCCTGCCGCAGGACGCTGCCAGCCGCGACCTGATCACGCAGACTTTCGAGAAGTTCATCGCCAAGGAAGGCCAGCACCTGATCGGCTGGCGCGACGTTCCCGTCACGCTCGACGGCCTGGGCAAGACCGTGATCGAATCGATGCCGGTGATCCGCCAGTGCTTCGTCGGCCGTGGTGAAAACTGCGCCGATCAGGACGCTTTCGAGCGCAAGATCCTGGCGATCCGCAAGCAGACGCAGAACCCGCTCGCGGCCATGGCCGAAAAGCACAACCTGCCCGGCCTGACCGAGCTTTACATGCCGAGCTTCTCCAGCCGCACGATCGTCTACAAGGGCCTGTTGCTGGCGACCCAGGTCGGCTCGTTTTACGACGACCTGCGCAATCCCGAGTTCATCTCGGCGCTCGGCCTCGTCCACCAGCGTTTCTCGACCAACACCTTCCCGAGCTGGAAGCTGGCGCACCCGTTCCGCTTCATGGCCCACAACGGCGAGATCAACACCGTTCGCGGCAACGTGAACTGGATGAACGCGCGCCGCCGCACCATGGAATCGGAGCTGCTCGGCGCCGATCTCGACAAGATGTGGCCGCTGATCCCGCACGGCCAGTCGGACACCGCCTGCCTCGACAATGCGCTCGAACTGCTGCTGGCCGGCGGCTATCCGCTCGTCCACGCGATGATGATGCTCATCCCCGAAGCCTGGGCCGGCAATGCGCTGATGACGCCGGAACGCCGTGCGTTCTACGAATACCACGCCGCCCTGATGGAGCCCTGGGACGGCCCGGCCGCCGTGGCCTTCACGGATGGCCGCCAGATCGGCGCCACGCTGGACCGCAACGGCCTGCGCCCCGCGCGTTTCCTCGTCACCGATGACGACATCTGCGTCATGGCGTCGGAATCGGGCGTGCTTCCGATCAAGGAAGACAACATCGTCCGCAAGTGGCGCCTCCAGCCCGGCAAGATGCTCCTGATCGACTTCGAACAGGGCCGCATCATCGAAGACGAAGAGATCAAGACCCAGCTCGCCAACGAAGAGCCCTACGAAAAGTGGCTTGAGCAGGCGCAGTACAAGCTGGCCGATCTCGACGTGATCGAGCCCGAACTGGCCGAGCTGCCCCAGCCGACCGGCACCCTGCTCGATCGCCAGCAGGCCTTCGGCTACACCCAGGAAGACGTCAGCCGCTTCCTCGAACCGATGGCCGTCAATGCAGACGACCCGCTCGGTTCGATGGGCACCGACACGCCGATCCCGGTGCTGTCGAACAAGGCGCGTCTGCTCTACGACTACTTCAAGCAGAACTTCGCGCAGGTCACCAACCCGCCGATCGACCCGATCCGCGAGGAACTGGTGATGAGCCTGGTCACCATGATCGGCCCGCGCCCGAACCTGCTCGGCCATGACGCGGGCAGCCACAAGCGCCTGGAAGTCAGCCAGCCGATCCTGACCGACCTTGGCCTCGCCAAGATCCGATCGGTGGAAGCCGCGCTCGACGGCGCCTTCCGCACCGAAACCATCGACATGACCTGGGACGCCGCTTCGGGCGTCGAAGGGCTGGAGATGGCGATCAAGGAAATGTGCTGGGCCGCAACCGAAGCGGTGCTGGCGGACAAGAACATTCTCGTCCTGTCCGACCGCGCCCAGGGCCCGGACCGCATCCCGATGCCGGCACTGCTGGCAACGGCCGCCGTCCACCACCACCTCGTCCGCCAGGGCCTGCGCATGCAGACCGGCCTCGTCGTGGAAACCGGCGAAGCGCGCGAAGTGCATCACTTCTGCGCTCTCGCCGGCTACGGCGCGGAAGCGATCAACCCCTATCTGGCGCTCGAAACCATCGAGGCCGTGCGCGTTCGCAAGAACCTGCCGGTGACGGCGGAGCAGGCGGCGAAGAACTACGTCTACGCCATCGGCAAGGGCATCCGTAAGGTCATGTCCAAGATGGGCATCTCGACCTACCAGTCGTATTGCGGCGCCCAGATCTTCGACGCCGTCGGCCTCTCGACCGCTTTCGTGGACAAGTACTTCACCGGCACCGCCACCTCGATCGAGGGCGCGGGCCTGGCCGAGATCGCGGCGGAAACCGTGCAGCGCCACAACGCGGCCTACGGCGACAACCCGATCTACGCCAACATGCTCGATGTGGGCGGCATCTACGGCGCGCGCGTGCGCGGCGAGGAACATGCCTGGACGTCCGAGAACATCGGCGCGCTTCAGCACGCGGTTCGCGGCAATGTCCCCGCCAAGTACGAGGAATTCGCCCGCACCATCAACGACCAGTCGACCCGGATGCTCACCATCCGCGGGTTGATGGAATTCGCGCCCAGCCAGGCGATCCACATCTCCGAGGTGGAACCCGCTAGCGAGATCGTGAAGCGCTTCGCCACCGGCGCGATGAGCTACGGCTCGATCTCGTGGGAGGCGCATACCACGCTGGCGATGGCGATGAACCGCATCGGCGGCAAGTCGAACACCGGCGAAGGCGGCGAGGATCCCTCGCGCTTCAAGCCCCTGCCGGGCGGCGATTCCATGCGTTCGTCGATCAAGCAGGTCGCTTCCGGCCGCTTCGGCGTGACCACCGAATACCTGGTCAATGCCGACGACATCCAGATCAAGATGGCCCAGGGCGCCAAGCCCGGTGAAGGCGGCCAGCTGCCGGGCGACAAGGTGGACAAGACCATCGGCGCCACCCGTCACTCGACGCCGGGCGTCGGCCTGATCTCGCCGCCGCCGCACCACGACATCTACTCGATCGAAGACATCGCGCAGCTCATTCACGATCTCAAGAACGTGAACCCGACCAGCCGCGTCTCGGTGAAGCTGGTGTCCGAAGTGGGCGTGGGCACGGTGGCTGCGGGCGTCTCCAAGGCGCGCGCGGATCACATCACGATCTCGGGCTACGAAGGCGGCACCGGCGCTTCGCCGCTTACTTCGCTGACGCACGCGGGTTCGCCCTGGGAAATCGGCCTGGCCGAAACCCAGCAGACCCTGCTGCTCAACAACTTGCGCAGCCGCGTGGTGGTCCAGGCCGACGGTGGCCTGCGTACCGGCCGTGACGTGGCCGTGGCCGCGCTGCTCGGCGCGGAAGAGTTCGGCTTCGCCACTGCCCCGCTGATCGCGGCGGGCTGCATCATGATGCGCAAGTGCCACCTCAACACCTGCCCGGTCGGCGTCGCCACCCAGGACCCCGTCCTGCGCGCCCGCTTCACCGGCCAGCCCGAGCATGTGGTCAACTACTTCTTCTTCGTCGCCGAGGAACTGCGCGCGATCATGGCGCAGCTGGGCTTCCGCACGATCGCCGAAATGGTCGGCCGCGTGGACAAGCTCGACATGAAGAAGGCCGTTTCGCACTGGAAGGCCAAGGGCGTGGACCTTTCGAAGGTTCTCTACCAGGCCCCGCTGGGCGACAGCCCCTCGCTGGGCTGGAGCGAAGTGCAGGACCACGGCCTCGAGAACGCGCTCGACAACGCGCTGATCGCGGGCGCCGCCGATGCGCTGGAGGGCCGCCAGCCGGTGCGCATCGAAAAGAGCGTCATCAACGTCAACCGCACGGTCGGCGCGATGCTCTCGGGCGAAGTGGCCCGTCGCTACGGCCATGACGGTCTGCCGGACAACACCATCAACGTGAAGCTCACCGGCGTCGCTGGCCAGAGCTTCGCCGCCTGGCTCGCCCACGGCGTCACGCTCGACCTGACCGGCGATGCCAACGACTATGTCGGCAAGGGGCTTTCGGGTGGCCGCGTGATCGTGCGCCAGCCCGGCCATGTGAACCGCGATCCGCTCAAGAACATCATCGTCGGCAATACCGTGCTCTACGGCGCGATCTCCGGCGAGGCGTTCTTCAACGGTGTCGGCGGCGAGCGCTTCGCGGTCCGCAACTCGGGCGCGATCGCGGTCGTCGAAGGCTGCGGCGACCACGGCTGCGAATACATGACCGGCGGCGTCGTGATGGTGCTCGGCAAGACCGGCCGCAACTTCGCGGCGGGCATGTCCGGCGGCATCGCCTACGTCTACGACGAGGACGGCGAGTTCGACAGGCTGGTCAACCCGGCGATGGTCGATCTCATCCGCATCTCGGCCGAAGCCGACGAGGAAGAAGGAACGGGCCGTCCGCAGCAGCGTACCGTCTCGGTCCGCGACCTCGGCATGGGCGACATGCTGCGCCACGATGCGGAGCGCCTGCGCATCCTGCTCGAACGCCACCACCTGCACACCGGCTCGAAGCGGGCCCGCGCACTGCTCGACGACTGGTCGAACGCGCTGGGCAAGTTCGTCAAGGTGATGCCGCGCGACTACGCGAAGGCTCTGCGCCAGCAGGAGGCTGAACGCCTCGAAGCCGCTTCGGTCGCAGCAGAATAAGATCGGGAATTAGTAAGATGGGCAAGGAAACCGGCTTCCTCGAACTGGACCGCCAGGACCGCACTTATGGCGATGCCAAGGAGCGCCTCAAGAACTACAACGAGTTCGTCGTCCCGCTGGCGCCGCAAGCGCTGAAGGACCAGGCATCGCGTTGCATGAACTGCGGCGTGCCGCACTGCCACACCGGCTGTCCGGTCAACAACATCATCCCGGACTGGAACCACCTGGTCTACGAGGACGACTTCCGCAATGCGCTGGAAGTCCTCCACTCGACCAACAACTTCCCCGAGTTCACCGGCCGCATCTGCCCCGCCCCGTGCGAGGCCGCCTGCACCCTGAACATCGTGGACCAGCCCGTCACCATCAAGTCGATCGAATGCGCAATCGTCGACAAGGGCTGGCAGGAAGGCTGGATCACGCCCAAGCCTGCCGAGAAGAAGACCGGCAAGTCGGTGGCCGTGGTCGGCTCCGGCCCGGCCGGCATGGCCTGCGCGCAGCAGCTTGCCCGCGCCGGTCACTCGGTGACCGTGTTCGAAAAGAGCGACCGCGTCGGCGGCCTGCTTCGCTACGGCATCCCCGACTTCAAGATGGAGAAGCACCTCATCAACCGCCGTCTCGTGCAGATGATGGCGGAAGGCGTGGAATTCCGCACCTCCACCGAAGTGGGCGTGACCGTGTCGGTCGCCTCGCTGAAGGAAAACTTCGACACCGTCGTCTTCGCGGGCGGCGCCGAGGATCCCCGTCCGCTGAACATTCCGGGCTTCGAACTGCCCGGCGTGCGCTTCGCGATGGAATTCCTCACCCAGCAGAACAAGCGCAACGCGGGCGACGATGAAGTTCGCGCCGCTCCGCGCGGCACGCTTTCGGCCACCGGCAAGCACGTCATCGTCATCGGCGGCGGCGACACCGGCTCCGACTGCGTGGGCACCTCGAACCGCCAGGGCGCCGCTTCGGTCACCCAGCTGGAAATCATGCCCAAGCCGCCGCTGCACGAGAACAAGGCGATGTCCTGGCCGAACTGGCCGCTCAAGCTGCGCACCTCGTCGAGCCACGAGGAAGGCGTCGAGCGCGACTGGGCCGTGCTGACCAAGCGCGTCATCGGCGACAACGACGTGCGCGCCCTCGAATGCGTCCGCGTCGAGTGGAAGGACGGCAAGATGCAGGAAGTGGCGGGCAGCGAGTTCACGCTCCAGGCCGACCTCATCCTGCTCGCCATGGGCTTCGTCGGCCCGCGCAAGGCCGGCATGCTCGACCAGTCGGGCGTCGATCTGGACGCACGCGGCAACGTCAAGGCCACCATGGCCGACTACCGCACCAGCGATCCCGCCATCTACTCCTGCGGCGACATGCGCCGTGGCCAGTCGCTAGTGGTCTGGGCGATTCGCGAAGGCCGCCAGTGCGCCCGCGCGGTGGACGAGGCGCTCATGGGCGTTTCCGAACTGCCGCGCTGAGCCCGGCAGACCTCGATTTCGGGAAGGGGCGCTCCGCAAGGGGCGCCCTTTTTCGTCTCCCAGTTGCCGACGCTCCGGCGATCACTCCTGCCTTGCGGTTGACCGCCGCGCCGCTCTCCCTGAGCCTACCAAGGACGATAGGAGGCCGAATGCTGTTGGAAATCGCGGAAATCGAAGTGCGCGCCGGAGCGGAGGAAAGCTTTGCCGAAGCCATGCACGGGTCCGGCCTCGCCAATTTGGCCGCCTGTGAAGGCGTCGTCTCCGTCCGCTTCGGACGCGGGGTGGAGAATCCGTCGAAATTCACCTTCAATGTCGTCTGGACATCGATGGAAGCACACGAGGCTGCGCGAGGGCTGGATGCCTTCGGGCGCTTCCGCGCCGCCTTCGGCGACATGGGCGTGGGCGGAGCAATGAGCCACTACGTGATGGACGAAGCCATCCCGGGCGCTTCAGCCTGACGTCGTCCCGGACTTGATCCGGGACCGCTGGCCGAGCCGCGCCTTGCTCGCCGGAAAACGCCTAAAGAATTGCCAGCGGTCCCGGATCAAGTCCGGGACGACAACCTTCCCGTTAGACCTTTCCAAAAGGCCTACCAGTCGATCGTTCCGCGACCATGCTCCGCCAGAAACGCATTGGCCTTGCTGAAATGACGGCACCCCAAAAACCCACGATGGGCCGACAGCGGGCTGGGATGCGGCGCAGTCAGCACCAGATGGTGGCTCGAGGCCAGCCCCGGCACCCGCATCGCCTTTTTCTGAGCGTGACTGCCCCACAGCAGGAACACGCAAGGCTCATCCTTGGCGGCGACCGCCGCGACAGCGGCATCGGTGATCGCTTCCCAACCCTTGTTCTGGTGCGAGCCGGCCTGGGCCTCCTCCACCGTCAGCGCATTGTTGAGCAGCAGCACGCCCTGCCGCGCCCAGTGTTCGAGATTGCCATGCCCGGGCGGGGTCACGCCGCAATCGGTCGCCAGTTCCTTGTAGATGTTGACGAGCGAGGGCGGCACTTTCACCCCCTCCGGCACCGAGAACGAAAGGCCATGCGCCTGGCCCGGCCCGTGATAGGGATCCTGCCCCAGGATCACGACGCGCACCTGATCGAGCGGCGTCAGTTCCAGCGCCCTGAGACGACTGCCGCGCGGCGGATAGATCCGCCTACCAGCCGCCTCTTCGGCCTTGAGCCAACCGCCCAGTCGGCGCGATTCGGGGGAATCGACCACCGCGCCGAGCGCCGGTTGCCAGGATGGCGGCACGCCCTGAAGCGATCCCGAGACGTCCATTCGCGCCGTACTCCCGCCTAAACCATTTGCGAAACTGAGGCCCAGTCCCTAAGCATTTTCGGACCATGGCTGTCTATCTCCACGAAGAAGATCTTCCCGAAGGCGTGCTTGCGCCGGGACCCGTTGCCGTCGACACCGAGACGATGGGCTTGATCACCCCGCGCGACCGCCTTTGCGTGGTCCAGATTTCCGACGGACAAGGCGACGAGCATCTCGTTCGCTTTGCGCCCGGCAGCGACTTTGCCGCGCCGAACCTGAAGGCGGTGCTGGCCGATCCGGCCAGGCTGAAGCTCTATCATTTCGCCCGGTTCGACCTGGCGGCGATAGAGCACTACCTGGGGGTCACCGCCGCGCCGGTGTTCTGCACCAAGATCGCCAGCAAGCTGACCCGCACTTATACCGATCGCCACGGGCTGAAGGACTTGGTGCGCGAACTGCTCGGCAAGGAAGTGTCGAAGCAGCAGCAGTCGAGCGACTGGGGCGCGGCCGAGCTGACCGAGCCGCAGAAGGACTATGCCGCCTCGGACGTGCGCTACCTGCACGCCATGCACGAAATCCTGGTGGTCCGCCTCGCCCGCGAGAATCGCACCGAGATCGCCCAGGCCTGCTTCGATTTCCTGCCCGCCCGCGCCCGGCTCGACCTTGCAGGCTGGCCCGATCACGATATCTTCAGCCACGAAGCCGCCTGACCGGAGCCTGATCACGCATGTCGGTCGAAGCCAACCAGGTCCGCAACCGCCGCCGGCACTTCGCCGCGCCCGGCGGCTCGCACGATCGCATGGTGGGAATCCTGGCCAAGGCCCTGCCTGCGGGCATCGGCCTGGTCGCCGCCGTGATGATCCTGGTTCCGCTCTCTCCGCGCGGAGAGATCAGCTTCCTGCTGGACCGGAACAAGGTGGCGACGACCGGCGAGCGCATCGCCGTCTCACGCGCCGCCTATCGCGGTCAGGACAATCAGGGCCGCGATTTCGTGGTCACGGCGGGCACTGCCGTCCAGCGTTCGCCGGACATCCCGATCGTTGAACTGGATACGCTGGCCGCCAAGATGAACTTGCGTGACGGCCCCGCCGAAATCGTGGCTCCGCGCGGCGCCTACAATTTCGACAACGACACCATGGCGGTGGACGGCCCGGTCAACTTCAAATCGTCCGACGGCTACACGATGACCACCAGCAAGGTGGACGTCGATATCAACCAGAAGATGGCCGTGGCATCGGGCGGCGTGCAGGGCACAGTGCCCTCAGGCACTTTCAAGGCCGACACGATGCACGCCGATCTCGATACCCGCACCATTACACTCGAAGGCAATGCCCGGATGCGGATCACGCCCGGCAAGCTGAGGATGCCGCAATGACCCGCCGCTTTTTTGAATCCCGCTCGGTTCGGATCGCTCTCGGCGTGCCGGTGGCAGGCCTTGCCCTGTTCGCGGCCGGGCAGCAGCTCGGCGCGCAGGCGATCTCGGGCCACAACTCGAACGCCCCCGTCGATTTCGGCGCCGACCGGATCGAGCTTCAGGACAAGCAGAACCGCGTGGTGCTGACGGGCAATGTCGACATCACCCAGGCCGACCTGCGCCTGCGTGGTGCCCGCACCATCATCGACTTCGCCCGGGGCGACCAGACCCAGGTCCAGCGCATAACCGCCAGCGGCAATGTCGTCGTCACCCGGCAGGACCAGGTGGCGACCGGCGACACCGCGATCTACGATTTCAACCAGCGCATCATCACCATGGTCGGCAATGCCACGCTCAAGCGCGGTGGCGGCGATACCCTGCGCGGCGGCCGTTTCGTGATGGACCTGAAGAGCGGCGTGTCCTCGGCCTCGGGCGGCCGCGTGAAGGGCACCTTCAACGTTCCCAAGAAGAACAACTGAAAACCGGACGCGTCTCCACCGGCACCAAAAGCAAAGGCCGGTCACGACTTCGATGTCGTGACCGGCCTTTGCTTTTGGCGGGGGGCGGGCCTTCGGGATGGCCCGCCCTCCACTTTCTCGATGATCAGAACGCCCGGTCGTGAACCAGTACCCGCGCGGTCAGGAAGATGATGTGCAGGTCGCGCATGATCGTCCAGCCTTCGAGATACTCGAGGTCCGACTGGAGACGGTTGATGAGATCCGATTCCTGGTCGGTGGCGCCGCGATAGCCGCGCACCTGGGCCAGGCCGCTCAGGCCAGGCTTCAGGCAGTGCCGCTGCCAGTAACGGCGATCCACTTCCCAGAACAGCTTGTCGCCCGCCAGCGAGCCCGTGGCGTGGGGACGCGGCCCCACCAGGCTCATGTCGCCCAGCAGCACGTTGAAGAGCTGCGGCAGCTCGTCGATGCTGGTGCGGCGGATGAACCGGCCCACGGCGGTGATGCGCTGGTCTTCCTTGGAAGCCGAGACATTGCCGTTGGTGTCGCACAAGGCCTGCGTCATGCTGCGGAACTTGTACATGTTGAAGAAGGTGTTGCCGCGGCCCATGCGCCGCTGGACGAAGAACACCGGCCCGCCGTCCTGCAGCTTGACCGCCAGCGCGACCACGAGCAGCAGCGGCGAGAGCGCGAGGATCGCGCCGCCGGAAAAGGCGACGTCGAAAATGCGCTTGATCGCGCGCTCGCGCAAGCCGAGAGGCCCGGCCGAGACGAGCAGCAGCCCGTGCTGGCCGGTCACCCGCGCGCCCTGGGCACCCAGGCGCGCCACTTCGTCGTCCAGCACTTCGCCATCGACATTGGCGCCCTTGAGCACCATCGCCCATTCGGCGCGGCGGTCTGCCGGACAGCTCACCACCACCCGGTCGATATTGCGCAGGACCAGGCCAACGCGATCGAGCGAGTCCGGGTCCTTGAGGTTGGGGCGCAGGCCCATCGCGGCCGCCGAGACGCGAATCGCGCCCGACATCCGCAATTGCGGGCCACCGTCATCGATGATCAGTTCGTTGATCACGTTGGCGCCGCAGCGCCAGCGGACGAAGCTGCGAAGCTGGAGCCGCGACCAGGCGATCAGCGCCATCGCGCAGGTCACACCGCCGCTGAAGGCCCCGCGAGACAGCTCGGCCGAGGACTTCATCAGGAACTGAACGAAGACGACGACGACGACCGCCACCACCATCGACACTTCCGCACGAAAGATTCCTCGCCAGCCATCGCGCAGCGAATCAGTGGAATAGGCGGCGTTGTACAATGCCAGCGTCAGAAAGATCGGCAGCAGCACTTGTCCGTAGACGAGTGCCATCTGCAATCCACGGCCAGTGTCATAAAGCCAGCCGGCAAGGGCAAAGCCCGCCAGAAGAGCGACAAGATCGCCCACCAGCAAAGCGAGATAACATTGAAGCCGTCGACGTTCGAGCGAAGGCGCGACGAGAAGTTCGTCTACTTCGGAGCGCTGAACGGCTTGGGTCGATACTGCAAATGGCGCATTCATGCGTTCAACACTCCCGATGGTCGAACTCATGCCCCCGCATCCCCTCTTCAGATACATTTATTGCCCCAGCGCGAATTCGAGCTCGTGCTGCACTGCAATAAGCGAATGCCCTTATGAACATTCTCTCGGCGCGGGAAAGCCGATTCAGTTAAGCTGTTCTTTTTATCCGTTGTTTGCCATCAAGTGTAGCAATTCTGGCTATTTCGACTAACCCTTGTGCAAGCAGAAGGTCAGCATCCTGGCTATTGCTCAAAAGCGATTGGTGCAGCGCAATAAGACGGGCAACCAAGCGCTCCAAACGATTACCACGCCAGATCCGTAATTGCACCCCGAGTGCTGGTTTGTCTTTCCAGAAAATTCGGCGCGCGGCTGCTTCGGCATCGATCAGCGCGCCCGGATCGCCGGCGCGGCCGAGCCGCGAATTGAGCCCCGCGAGCTGTGCCGTGCGCCTCTCGAAAGCGAGCAGCAGGCCGACGGCGTTGATGCCCTGATCGCGCATCCGCTTGAGTTCAGGGCCGATTGCATCCCGCTTCCCGCTCAGGACGGCATCAACCAGGGGGCCGAAGTCGTCATCCTCGGTGGAAGCGCCGACCGCATCGAGGTCTGCCGCCGAAACCGGACGCGGCGTTTCCGCGCTGGCATCCAGATAGAGTGCCAGCTTGGTTACTTCAGACCGCGCCAGCCGGGTATCGAGCCCCGAAGCCCGCGCGATTCGCTCGGCCAGATCGCTGCCCATCTTGAGGCCCGCGCCGTTGGCCATAGTCCGCACCGCGCTGGTGACCGCCGACAGATCCGGCGGGTAGAACATCGCCACCAGGCCATCGGGCCGGGCCGCCAGCAGCTTGGCCGTGCGCGACTTGTCGGTGGCGCCGGTGGCCACGATCAGGACCGGGCAGGCATCCACTTCGTTTTCAAGCAGGATCTGCACCGCATCGTGGGCCTCGTCGCCCTGGGCGCGGATCCAGATGTGGCGGGATGTGCCGCCGAACAGCGAATTGGAGCGCGCCTCGTCGCCCAGCTTCACCGGATCGCGGCGCAGCTCCGAACCGGCCATCTCCACCCGCTCGCCCGGTTCGGGCAGGAGCGAAACGATCTTCGCGGCGGCATCGCTGGCGCCGGCCTCGTCCGGCCCGCAAAAGAAGAAAACCCGCGCCTGCTGAGCGGCGCGGGCTGCAAGGCCGCCGAAATCCTTCTGGGTGGCCTTCACCGCGTCACGCCGGTCACTGCGTGGTGTCGCCGCGCAGACGCAGGGCGACGGCCGTGACGATGCGCGTCGCGATGTCCTTCGACATGTTTTCCAGCGCCGTCTGCTCGGCTGCGATCGTCGCGTAGTCGGACGAAACCACGTCGATTCCTGCGTCGGAACCGGCCGTGGCATCGAGCACGATTTCCTGGCTGGACATATCGACGAGCTGATAGCGCGCCCGCAGGGTGCGGCGTTCGCGGCCGATGGTGTCGTCCGAGAGCAGCGCGAAGCCTTCGAGCTTGTCGTCCAGCCGGATATCGAGGCGATAGCGCGGAGAGGCACCGGCCTTGTCCGCGCCGAGCTGGTCGACGATCGCGTTGCGGACCAGCCAGCCCGCGCGCCCTTCGATCGCCGCGACCTGCACCCCGGTCAGTCCACGCGCCACCGCGCCGTTGCTGCCGCCGGCATACATCGGCTGGAGGCCGCAGCCCGACAGCAGCGCGGCCCCTAGCAGAGCCGGACCCAAGAGGCGCAGGAAACGCATCACGCGACGAGATTGACCAGACGGTCAGGGACGACGATCACTTTCCTCACCTCGGCTCCATCCAGCGCACGCTGCACTTTCTCGCTGGCAAGGGCAAGCGCTTCAAGCTCTTCCTTCGAAGTGCCCTTGGCGACGGTCAGGGTGTCGCGCAGCTTGCCTTTGACCTGGACGGCCACGGTCACTTCATCCTCGACCAGCAGGGCAGGATCGACTTCCGGCCAGGCCGCCTGCGCAACGAGGCCTTCCCCGAAGGTAGCAAAGGCTTCTTCCGCGAGGTGCGGCATCATCGGCGAGACGAGCAGCAGGATCGTGCGGATCGCGTTCGAACGGCTGGCCGAAGGGGCTGCCTTTTCGACCGCGCCGGTCAGTTCGTAGATGCGCGCCACGGCCTTGTTGAAGCCCAGCGATTCGATATCCGAAGCGACAGCGGCCACCGTCTGGTGGGCCTTGCGGTCGATCGCCTTGTCTTCACCCGTTGCCGAAGCGTCGTACTGGGCGAACAGGCGCCACAGGCGCTGCACGAAGCGACCGCAGCCTTCAATGCCGGCTTCCGACCAGGGCAGATCGCGTTCCGGCGGGCTGTCCGACAGCATGAACCATCGGATTGCGTCGGCGCCGTAAGTCGCGACGATCTCGTCGGGGTCGACGACGTTCTTCTTCGACTTCGACATCTTGATGACGCGGCCGATCTCGACCGGGGAGCCATCGGCCTTGAGCGTGGCGGTTTCGGCGCCGCGCTCGATCTCGCCGGGCGAGAAATAGACCGGCTGGCCATTGGCATCGTTGATGCGGAAGTAGGTTTCGTGCGTGACCATGCCCTGCGTGAACAGGCTGGCGAAGGGTTCCTTCACCTCGATCTTGCCGATCCGGGCCAGCGCGCGCGTCCAGAAGCGGGCATAGAGCAAGTGCAGGATCGCGTGCTCGATGCCGCCGATATACTGTTCCACCGGCAGCCATTCGGCGATCTTGGCCGGATCGAACGGACGATCTTCCGGCTGGCTGGCGAAGCGCAGGAAATACCACGAGCTGTCGACGAACGTGTCGAGCGTGTCGGTCTCGCGGCGCGCGGCGTGGCCGCACTGCGGGCAATCGACATGCTTCCAGGTCGGGTGACGCACCAGCGGGTTGCCGGGAGTCGCGAAATCGACGTCCTCGGGCAGCGTGACCGGCAGGTGCTTCTTGGGCACCGGTACAACGCCGCAGACCTCGCAGTGGATGAACGGGATCGGCGTGCCCCAATAGCGCTGGCGCGAAACGCCCCAGTCGCGCAGGCGCCACACGGTCTTGCCCTTGCCCCAGCCCTCGGCTTCGGCACGCGCGATGACGGCGGCCTTGGCTTCCTTCACGGCCATGCCGTTGAGGAAGTCGGAGTGGACGCAGACGCCGTCACCCGCTTCGGACTCGCCGTCGAACGGCTTGTCGGCATCGGCCTCGCTCGCCGCGACGACGCGCAGGATCGGCAGCTGGTACTTGGTGGCGAATTCGAAGTCGCGCTGGTCGTGGCCCGGAACGGCCATGACCGCACCGGTGCCGTAGTCCATCAGCACGAAGTTGGCGATGAACACCGGCAGGTCGGCGCCCGTGAACGGGTGCTTCGCCTTCACGCCGGTATCGAAGCCCAGCTTCTCGGCGGTTTCCAGCTCGGCGGCGGTCGTTCCGCCCTGCTTGCACAGCGCGATGAACTCTTCGACCTCGGGACGGCCCTGGGCCACGGCCTGCGCGATCGGGTGATCGGCGGCGACGGCCACGAAGCTGGCGCCGAAGATCGTGTCCGGGCGGGTCGAGTAGACTTCCACCGAGCCGATCCCGCCTACTTCGGCGGTCAGGTCGAACTTGAACTGCAGGCCTTGGCTCTTGCCGATCCAGTTCTCCTGCATCGTGCGGACCTTTTCGGGCCACTTGTCGAGCGTGGAGAGGCCTTCCAGCAGCTCGTCCGCGAAGTCGGTGATCTTGAGGAACCACTGGGAGAGCTTGCGCTTCTCCACCAGCGCGCCCGAGCGCCAGCCGCGTCCGTCGATCACCTGCTCGTTGGCGAGCACGGTCTGGTCGACCGGATCCCAGTTAACCGCCGATTCCTTGCGGTAGACCAGGCCGTTTTCGTAGAGATCGATGAACAGCGCCTGCTCGTGGCCGTAGTATTCCGGCTCGCAGGTGGCGATCTCGCGGCACCAGTCGAGCGCGAAGCCCAGGCGCTTCAGCTGCGCCTTCATGTTGGCGATGTTCTCGCGCGTCCAACCGCCGGGGTGGACGCCCTTCTCCATCGCCGCGTTCTCAGCGGGCATGCCGAACGCGTCCCAGCCCATCGGATGGAGCACTTCGTGGCCGGTCATGCGCTTGTAGCGCGCCAGCACGTCGCCCATCGTGTAGTTGCGGACGTGGCCGATATGGATGCGCCCCGAAGGATAGGGGAACATCTCAAGCACGAAGCTGCGCGGCTTCGACGAAGTGTCGTCCGCCTTGAAGCACTGCGCGTCGTCCCACGCAGCCTGCCAGCGCGTGTCCGCCTGAGCCGGATCGAACCGCTCGGTCATCTCTATCAAGTCTCCTGCGAGCTTCTGCCGCCCGCGCAATTGGAACTGCGGGCCGGTTCAGCCCGCAGGAAAAATCAGCCGCCGATCGAATCGCGACGCAGGTCGCGGGCGCGGGTGAGGATGATGTCCTCAAGCTTCTGCACGGTGGCGGCCTGCACCGGCGCCGGTGCCCAGCCGCCATTGGCCGAGACTTCGCGCTGCGCGGTGACGCGCAGGGCATCGGCGCGCAGGTCCTTGTCGAGGATCATGACGGTGACCTTGACGCGCTCGCCCGGCTGCTTGGGGTTGACGTACCAGTCGGTGACGATGACGCCGCCCGCGCTGTCCGACTGGAGCAGCGGCATGAACGACAGCGAATCGAGGCTGGCGCGCCAGAGATAGCTGTTCACACCGATGGTGGTCACTGCCGAGGGCGCGATCGAGGAATTCACCTGCTTGCGGCCGCCGCCGCAACCGACCAGCGCAAGCGCGGCCACGGCGCAGAAGCCCGCGGTTGCCAGCGATCGAGCGGAGAGAAGGCCGGTATGGGTGCTGCCTGTCATCGTAATTCCCAGTTCCTGATCTTGGCGAAGTGCCGGACTTCCCGCGCGCTTGCCGTGAAACGCCTCTATAGCCGCCGCTGCCGGAGCGGCAAGTGCGGGTTCATCAGCTTGCAGCCATAACGGCCGCGAGACTAAACGCTTGCTGAACGGACGTGAGGAATGCTCACACCGGGTGCGGGGCCTCCCACTGCCGTCCAGTCTGTGTTACGATGGAATCTCCAAGGATCGAGCCAAAGGCGAGCAAGCCGGCGATCGCGGGAAGAAGGCCAGCAGGAACGCTTTGTGATGGATAGCGAAGGTGTACGCCCGGAAAACGCGGATCGGCAGGATGCCGGAACCGTGAAAAGGGGCACCGTGAAGAGGGGCGCCGTGAAGATGGGATTGGCCAACGGCGGCACCAGGACCAGCCTGATGCTGGCCTGCTGCGTCTCCGTGCTCGCCCTTCCCAGCGCCGTCCTGGCCTTTACCGCGAGCTTTCGTGTGGATCCTGCCAGTCGCGCATTCGGCGCGCTCAACGACGATACATCGCTGGAGAGCCTCTCCCGCGCGATCGCCATGCGATCGCTGGGCGACGGCGAGAGCTTTCCCTTCACCCCCGCGGGCCCTTCCGCACGCCGCGACCGCGCGGTGACGGTTGCCGTTCGCGTCGATCCGGAGGCGGCACAGGCGATCATCGTGCGCAATCGCAACCAGATCGCGCGCAACGATGTGCCGAACGTCGGTAACCTGAAGATCGCACCGACCGCCTTCAATCTGGGCGTCTCGCGCGGCTATCAGAACTTCGCGCCCGATATCGCCGCGGCGACCTCCGCCACCACCGCCGCCCGCGGCATTTCGGACGCTCCCGAACTCAAGAAGTTCAGTCTCCAGGCCGGCGCCGCCGAGCAGAAGGAGCCCCGCTTCACCACGCGCCTGTCGATCGACGAAAAGCGGGCGCCTGGTCGCGCTCCCCACACTTTCGCAGGTGAAGCGGGCGAAGTCGATCTTGCCGGCTCGTTCCGGGTGACCAACAATCTCGATGTCACCGCAGGGCTGCGCTATTCGCAGGAGCGCGAGCGCTTGGTGCCTTTGACCGATGGACGTCAGGACAGTCAGGCCGTTTACGTAGGAACTCAGTTCAAGTTCTGATTTTTGCAACTTTAGTTGCGTTTCTCTCACCGAAGCAACGTAAATAAACCTTGCTGGCAGAGGGCTTCCGCTTGCCCTCCCCTATCGCATTTCCTAGCCTGCCCTTGGTGGATGCTCACTAAGCGAAAGGCTTTATAATGGCGCGCGTTGCTATCGTTACCGGTGGAACCAGGGGTATCGGAGAGGCCGTTTCACTGGCCCTCCAGGAGAGGGGCCATACCGTAGTTGCAAATTACGCAGGCAATGACGAAAAGGCTAAGGCCTTTACCGACAAGACCGGCATCGCGGCCTACAAGTGGGACGTCGGCGACCATGAAGCCGTGCTGGAAGGCGTGGCACGGGTGACCGAGGAAGTCGGACCCGTCGATATCGTCATCAACAATGCCGGTATCACGCGCGACGGCGTGCTTCACAAGATGAGCTTCGATGACTGGAACGAGGTGATGCGCATCAACCTCGGCGGCTGCTTCAACATGGCCAAGGCCACGTTTTCCGGCATGCGCGATCGCGGCTGGGGCCGTATCGTCAACATCGGCTCGATCAACGGGCAGGCCGGCCAGTACGGCCAGGTGAACTATGCCGCCGCCAAGTCCGGCATCCATGGTTTCACCAAGGCGCTCGCGCAGGAAGGCGCCAAGTACGGCGTCACCGTCAACGCCATCGCCCCCGGCTACATCGATACCGACATGGTTGCCGCCGTGCCGGCGCCGGTGCTGGAGAAGATCGTCGCAAAGATTCCGGTCGGCCGTCTCGGCAGCGCCTACGAAATCGCGCGCGGCTGCGCGTTTCTCTGCTCGGACAACGCCGGCTTCGTCACCGGCTCCACGCTGAGCATCAACGGCGGCCAGCACATGTATTGAGCGATCGAAGGGCCGGCTTGCGGGCCGGCCCTTATTCGCTTTCAGGCCCGAAGTTCAGGCACGGTGCGGGCCGAAGAGAATGACCGCCGCGCCCGTCAGGCATATCGCGGCTCCGCCCAGATCCCAGCGATCGGGACGAACGCCCTCGGCGATCCACAACCACAGCAACGCCGAGGTGATGTAGATCCCGCCATAGGCCGCATAAGCGCGGCCCGCATTGCCGCTGTCCACCAGCGTAAGCAACCAGGCGAAAAGCACGAGCGATGCGCAGCCGGGGATGAGCCAGACGGCGGACTTGCCCATCCGGAGCCACGCCCAGAAGGCGAAGCAGCCCGCGATTTCGGCGAGGGCCGCGCCGATGTAGATGATAATGGCTTGCATTACCGATCGATAGCTTCTGCGGCTCGCTGTGTCTTCCAGCTTGTCCCGCAATATCCGACTGCTAAGCTTCGCGGATGACCTCGATCTACCACCCGCCGGTCAAGCGATCGATCGAGATCGCCGGGCACAAGACCTCTATCAGCCTGGAACCGGCGTTCTGGGATCTGCTGCGGCGGGTCGCCGCGCGCGAAGGCATTCCGATCAATGCCTTGGTCGCGCGGATAGACGCCGAACGGCTGGAGGCCGACACCCCACCGGGGCTCGCAAGCGCGATCCGGGTCTGGCTGATCGCCGCCTGATTCCGGCCATCAACGGCAAAGAGCGGAAGCCCTGCGACTCCCGCTCTTTCGAAAGACTTGGCGTCCTGTCCGGATCAGTAGTTGGACGGCGGATCGCTGGCCGGAAAGCTCTCGTCGATCGCTTCGTCGGTCTTCGACCAGCGCGGCGGGGTGTGCTTCATGTTCTCCGGACCGGCATCCCGGACGGGATAGCTGTCCGGCCCACCGGCAGCCGCCGTCTGTTCGTTGGCGCGATTGGCGTACTTGTAGAGCGCGTAGCCGATGGCACCGGCTGCGGCCAACTTGATCAAGCCCATGGTCGTTGCTCCTATTGCATTTCGACAGGAGCAACGCGCCGTGGGGCCGTTCGGTTTCCTTACTCGCTGCCGACCCGTTCGATCTGTGCGCCGACCAGCGCCAGCTTCTCTTCGAGCCGCTCATAGCCGCGATCGAGGTGGTAGAGGCGATGCACCTGGGTTTCCCCTTCCGCCGCGAGCCCTGCGATCACCAGACTCATCGAGGCGCGCAAATCGGTGGCCATCACTTCGGCACCGGTCAGCTTCTGGACGCCGTGGACGACGGCGGTGCGGCCCTTGGTCTCGATATGCGCGCCCATGCGGTTGAGTTCGGGAACGTGCATGTAGCGGTTCTCGAAGATCGTCTCGGTGAGCACGCTGGAGCCTTCGGCGCGGCAGAGCAGGGCCATGAGCTGGGCCTGCATGTCGGTCGCGAATCCGGGGTAAGGCGCGGTCGAGAGCGTTACCGGCTTCAGCGGGCCGTCGGCGGCGACATGGAGACCGTCCGCCGTCGCCTCGACGTGGACGCCGGCATCGCGCAGCGCCTGCACGGTGGCTTCCATGTCCTCGATCTTGACGCCCTTCAGGCGGACTTCGCCGCCGGTGATCGCCGCCGCGCAGGCATAGGAGCCAGCCTCGATACGATCCGGCATGACCATGTAGGTGGCGCCGTGCAGGCGATCGACGCCGTGGATCGTCAGGTCGGACGTGCCAATGCCCTCGATCTGCGCGCCCATGGCGACCAGCAGGTTGCAGAGATCGACGATTTCCGGCTCGCGCGCGGCATTGTGCAGGGTGGACTTGCCCTTGCAGAGCACAGCCGCCATCACCGCGTTTTCGGTGGCACCCACCGAGACGACCGGGAAGGAATAACGGCCGCCGGGCAGGCCGCCGTCGGGCGCGATGGCGCGGACATAGCCGGCCGCCATCTCGATCTGGGCGCCAAGGGCTTCCAGCGACTTGAGGTGAAGGTCGATCGGGCGGTTGCCGATGGCGCAGCCGCCAGGCAGCGAAACGGTGGCCTCGCCCATGCGCGCCAGCATCGGGCCGAGCACGAGGATCGAGGCGCGCATCTTGCGCACGAGATCATAGGGCGCGACGGTGCTGGTGATTCGCGTGGCCTGGAGCGTCATCACCCGACCGAAATCTTCCGGACGGCTGCCCGCGATCATCGTCGAGATGCCGAACTGGTTCATCAGGTGCTGGAAACCGTCGATGTCCGCCAGGCGCGGCAAGTTGCGCAAGGTCAGCGGTTCTTCGGTCAACATGGCACAGGGCAGCAGCGTCAGCGCCGCGTTCTTCGCGCCGGAAACGGGGATGGTGCCGGCAAGGCGCTTGCCGCCTTCGATGATGATCTTGTCCATGGCCGCTCTTTAGCCGGATTTGGCCGCGCAGCAAGCACACCTCGGAGAAACACGGATAGACTGTTGCGCTGCATCTGCGAAGCGGCTTTAATCTCACTGTAACCAAACGGAGTCAGACCCTTACCCATGTCTGCACCACAGTTCAAAAAGCCCGTCCGTAAAGCAGTCTTCCCGGTCGCCGGACTTGGAACCCGCTTTCTTCCCGCAACCAAGGCGATTCCCAAGGAACTTCTTCCCGTCGTCGATCGTCCGCTGATCCAATACGCCGTCGATGAGGCACGCGAGGCGGGAATCGAGGAGTTCGTCTTCGTGACCGGTCGCGGCAAGACGGCGATCGTCGAACATTTCGATACGGCTTATGAACTGGAAGCGACGATGACGTCGCGCGGCAAGTCGCTCGATCCGCTGGAACCTACCCGCATCCAGCCCGGCAACCTCGTCACCGTGCGCCAGCAGGTGCCGCTCGGCCTGGGCCACGCGGTATGGTGCGCCCGCGCCGTCATCGGTGACGAGCCTTTCGCGATCTTCCTGCCCGACGAACTGATGTACGGCTCCCCCGGCTGCATGGCGCAGATGGTGGAAGCCTACAACGAAGTGGGCGGCAACCTCGTCTCGGTGCTCGAAGTGCCGGAAGAGGAAGTCTCCAGCTACGGCGTCATCGCGCCCGGTGCCACGCTCGACATTCTGGGCGGCGCGCTGACCGAGGTGAAGGGCCTGGTCGAAAAGCCCAAGGTCGCGGAAGCGCCCTCGAACAAGATCGTTTCGGGCCGCTATATCCTCCAGCCGGAAATCATGGGCCTGCTCGCCAACCAGGGCAAGGGCGCCGGCGGCGAGATCCAGCTGACCGATTCGATGGCCAAGCTGATCGGGCAGCAGCCGTTCCACGCCGTGACTTTCGCGGGCCAGCGGTTCGACTGCGGTTCGAAGGTCGGCTTCGTCGAAGCGACGCTGGCCATCGCGCTGGACCGCCCCGACATGGGCAGCGAAGTACGCACCATCGCGAAGAAGCTGCTCGCCTGAGCATTCTGCCGAGGCGTTACGAAAAAGCGCGCTCCTGACGGGGCGCGCTTTTTGCTTGGCGAAAACCCAGAAACCTCAGCGCCGAACGGGGTCCGTAAGGCGGGCCATGATCGAGGCTACATAGGCCTGGGTTTCGCGGATGCGCGGGATGCCGCCGGCTTTTAGAACCCGGCCGGGACCGGCGTTGTAGGCCGCCAGCGCCTTTTCGATATCGCCGCCGAAGGTATCGAGCTGGATGCGCAGGTAGCGTGCCCCGCCTTCGAGGTTGGCCATGGGATCGCCGGGATTGACGCCCATCTGCGCCGCCGTGCCGGGCATGAGCTGCGCAAGGCCCCGTGCGCCCACCGGCGAACGTGCCGCCTCGTTCCAGCGGCTCTCCTGCCATACCACTGCTTCGAGCAGGGTGGGGCTGATGTCGTACTTCGCGGCAAGCTCGGCCACGCGGGCACGCCAGCGATTCGGCCCCGCCGCGTCCAGCGCATCGGTGATCGACTGGGGATGCAGCTGCGCGGCTTCTAGTCCCGCCGGAACGGCCTCCACCGCAGAGACTTCCGCGCCCACGGTATCGCCGCCCTGCCCGGCCGGACCGCCTGCCACCCATTGGTAGCCACCGGCGCCGACCTGCAGGACATCGGCCCATGCCGCCGAGGGGCAGGCAAGGCCCGACATGGCCACAAGGGCACTGCCGGCCAGAGCCATCATGCGATTCGAGATCCCCGTCATCGCCGCCCTGATACTCCACCAGGGCCGATATCCTCAAGCCGGCGCATCACGTCATTCGATTCCCAGCGCGGTGCGGATCGACCGCCAGGACAGCATCTTGAAGTTCTGGGCCTTCGGGGCATTGTTGCCGTCCTGCGCCACCATCAGCCCCTCGGGGAACTGCGGGCCGAAGTCGCCCAGCATGACCTCGATGCCGTCGGTATCGCTGGTGCCGCCGATCGTGCCGCCATCGATGCGGAAACGCCCCGCAGGCTTGCCCGACGACAAGTCGAACAGCGCATAGGCATTGTCGCCCTGGCTCGATGCCACCAGCCATGCCCGTCCGCCGCTTTCGCGCGCGACGGCGAGGCCCTCGACATCGGCCACGAGGCCGTCCTGCGCCCCGACCCGTGCAAACGGTTCGGCTACCAGGGTCGCTCCGGCGAGCGGCACCTTCCAGATGCCGACGTCTTCCTCGGCCACGAACAGCACTTTGCCGGCATCGTCGACCACGCAGCCTTCCGACTGGGTGGCGAACTTCACCAGCCGCACATAGTCCGCCGCGATCCGGCCGTCCTTTTCGACCAGGCGGCTTTCCGCCACCGAGCCGTCCTTGAGCACGACATAGGCCCGCGCCAGTTCGTCACGGGCGAGAGCATTGCCCATGCAGTAGCCATAGGCCTCTGCCGGGGCATGTCCGGCAGGCAGGAAAGCCTCGGCCCCCAGCGCGGTGAGCTTGCCGCTGGCGCCGTCGAGGTTGAACAGGGCGATGCGCGGTTCGGCCCGGTCCGTGCGGTCGCTCGCGCCCACCAGGATGCGCTTCGAGCCATCGGCCATCCGCACTTCGCGCAAGTCCACGTTGTTGAGCGCGCCAGCCGCCGCGAAATCGCGCACCTTGCCGTCGAGACCGTAGACGTAGAGTCCCGCCCTCTTGTCGGTGCCCAGGATCAGGCTGGCGCCGGGATCGGCGGCATTGCGCCAGATCGCCGGATCGTCCGCCGCATCGGCATTGGGGGTTCCCACCGGATCGGTCTCGGCCTGAGCGGGCACGTCGATGGCCGGCAGCCGGACGGCGGCGGGAGTGGCGGCCGTCGTCGCGCATCCAGCGAGAGGGGCTGCAAGCAGAAGGGCCGGGAGCAATGCTCCCGACCCCTGCTTCACGATGTCGGCGACAGTCGTGAAAGGCGCCTTCATCAGAAGGTCACCTTCGCGCCGAACTTCACGGTCGAGCCGTATTCCTCATACTGGAGGAGACGCTGCGAACCTGCGAAGTTCTGATAGGCGTAGAACTTGGCGTTGTTCACGTTCACCCAGTCCGCGAAGAGGCGCACGTTTTCAGTGATCTTGAACTTGGCCGAGAGGTCCAGCTGGAAGTGCTGGTTGACGATGCGATCCTGGTCCGGAGCGCTGCCCACTTCGTCCAGGTACTTGTCGCGGAAAGTACCGGCGGCGCGCAGGCTGACCGGGCCCTTCTCGTAACCGAGCACGACGTTGAAGGTGTTCTTCGACGATGCCGGCAGCGAGATGCGGCGGGCCACGCCGTCATCGTCCAGCACCGTGCCGCGCGCGTAGGTGTAGGTGTAGTTCAGCTGGGTCAGCAAGCCATCGAAGGGCGAAGGCAGCATCGAGAAGACCTGGCTGAAGCTGGCTTCCAGGCCCGCGATGGTGGCGGTGTCGCCGTTCACCGGCGTGCGCAGCTCGGTATAGTCCACCCCGTTGAAGGTGCCTTCTTCGCTGGAGAAGGCGCTGTAGGTGTAGTCCTTGATCGACTTGTAGAAGCCGCCGAACGAAATCGCACCGTTGTTGGTGAAGTAGTAGTCGAACCCGGCGTCGAAGTTCCAGGCCTGGTAAGGCTTCAGGTAGGGGTTGCCGAACTCGGCCTCACCGTCCTCGTTGATGCTGTAGCGCGGCGCGAGGTCGGCCAGCTTGGGGCGTACCACCGTCTTGTAGCCGGCCGCGCGGGCGACGAGGTTGCTCTGCGGGCTCCAGCGCAGGGTCAGGCTGGGCAGCCAGTTGGTGTAGTTGCGCTCATAGCCCACACCCGAGACATCGACGACCGTGATCGTCTCATCCGGATCGGTCGGGTCTTCCTGTTCGCTGACGGCGACGAGGTTGCCGTTGAGCTTGTTGTAGGTGCGTTCCACGCGGACGCCGCCGATCACGCGCAGGGTGGCCGAATCCCAGCGACCGAGCAGATAACCGGCCAGGATGTCCTCGCGCACCGAGTAGTCGCTGGTCGAGCTGTCGATCAGGCTGTCGACGTCGTTGTATTCGAAGCCGTCCTCGTTGGCGCGGTAGAAGTCGGCCGGGCCGCGCTTGCTGGCCACGGGGCCCATGTCGAGCAGGCGGTAGGTCTGCTTGCCCAGCACATCGGCCAGCGTGTAATCGCCGTCATAGCCGTCGAAGCGGCTCATGTTGAAGTCGTAGGACTTCTTGCGCCAGCGCGCCTTGACGCCGCCCTGCACGGTAAAGTCGCCATTGTCGCCGGCGAAAGTGCGGGCGAGGTCGGCCTTGGCGGCCCATTCCTCGTCCTGGCTGTCCGAGAGGGTCGTCAGTTCGAGGCGGTCGAACTCGTAGTTCCCTGCATCGTTCACCGATGCCGCGCCATTGGCCACGGAATAGGCGGGGAAGAACTTGTTGCCGTTGTTCACGTCGATCGCGACGCTCGAATCGTTCTCGAACTCGGCGGTGTAGCGGCTGGGATCGACCGAGAACGTCTCCTTCTCGGTCGACTTGGCATAGCTGCCCTGCCAGTTGAACTTCCAGGTGCCGGTGTCGGTGTCGCTGCCGATGGCCACCGAGCGGATGCGCTGGCGCTCGAAGCGGTCCTTGTGGTCGCGCTCGATGGTCAGCTTGTCGCCATCGTCGAGCGTCGCGGTGTCGAAGCGCACGGTCGATCCGGTCGCGCTGCTGGCTTCGCCGAAGTCGCTGAAGTCGAAGGTGGTGCGGCGGCGATACTCATGATCGTCGAACTGCGCCCAGTTGCCGCGGACATAGGCCTTGGTGGTGTCCGAAACGCGCCAGTCGAACGAGAGCGCCGCGTTGATGCGGGTGCGCTCCACGTCGTAGTCGCGATATTCCAGGGTTTCGGCATAGGCGTTGCCGTTATCGTCCTCGGTCCAGTCCGCCGCTTCGACGTTGTCGGTCTCGAACTTGCGCTTGTAGTAGCTGACGGAGCCGGCGATGCCGAAGTTCTCACCCAGCTTCTGGGTGAAGTCGAACGCGCCCTTCGGCGTGACCTTGCCCGAATAGTCGTTCCAGCTGCCTTCGGCGTTCAGCGAGTAGCGGTTCTTCTTCGAATCGAAGGCACTGGTGGTCTTGATCTCCACCGATGCGCCGATGAAGTCACCGTCCATGTCGGGGGTGAAGGACTTCTTCACTTCCACCGATTCGATAGTGTCCGACGAGACGACGTCGAGCGCGACCTGGCGCACGTCCGATTCCGGAGCCGGAATGCGCACACCGTTGAGCGAGGTGGAGTTGAGGTTGGGATCGAGGCCGCGCACGGCCACGAAGCGGCCCTCGCCCTGGTCGTTGAGGATGTTGATGCCCGGCAGGCGGCGCAGCGATTCGGCCACGTTCTGGTCGGGGAACTGGCCGACGGCGTCGCGCGTCAGCACCGAAACCACGCCGTCGGCGGCCTTCTGGCGCGACAGGGCGCTGGTGAGGTTGGCGGTCTGGCCGGTGACGAGGATGTCGCCGCCGCCGATCGCGGGCAGGTTGAATTCGCCGGCGATGCGGCCGGTCGCCGGAACCGTGAGCGACTGCGTGGTCACTTCGGCGCCCACATAGCGCGCTTCCAGGGTGTAGGTGCCGGCGGGCACGTCACCGAAGATGTAGTTGCCTCCCCGGTCCGTCTCGGCCGAGCGGTTCAGTTCGACGATGCGGACAGATGCCGACTGCAAGGGGCGGACGCCCGAGGCGTCATGAACGCTGCCCGCGACTTCACCGGCATGGGCCATCGTGGCGAACGATGCCGAGGCCAGCAGTCCGGCGACGATCCGGAAGGAGGTTTTCATGTGACTTGAACCCTGTTTTGCAACGATTTGCGGCGCGTCTAGGCAGGGTTCATGACAGTTACGTGCCGATGGGATGGCACTTTCGTGACAGCGCTGCGGTGCAGCAAAAAAGTCACAGTCCACGCGTTTTCACGTGGAACATCCGCAGCTTGCTACGGGATCACCAGTTCTCGATGTGGGGAGAATGGTGCTGCTGGGGAGGATTGAACTCCCGACCTCGTCATTACCAATGACGCGCTCTACCACTGAGCTACAGCAGCGCCTGAGTTCCGCCTTGCGGAAGCGCTTGTCCCGGCGACCCGGGGCAGGGGCGCGCTAATGTCTGGGGGCGGGCAGATTGTCAAGCACCACTTGCGCATTCTTTTTCGGAAAGCCATTCCAGACCTCATCAAAGGCCCTTCGAAAGACGCCCCGCCCATGACGCAAACCCAGCAATCCCGCGAGGCACGGCTTGCCGAGAAGCTCCGCGAAAATCTTCGTCGCCGCAAAGTCCAGGCGCGGGCGATCACGGCGACGGGCGATTCCGCGCCCTCTTCCGAATCAGGCCACAAGAACGAAAGCGAAAACGAATCGGGCGGTCTTCCCAAACCGGCGCCGGAAAGCTAGGGGCTGCGCCAGACATAGAGTCAGTCTGCCAACGGGCGTTTCCCGAGGGGATCGCCGCTGAGACCTGGGAGTACGCCTTGCCTCGCCTGATCCTCGTCCGCCACGGCCAGAGCCAATGGAATCTCGAAAACCGCTTCACCGGCTGGTGGGATGTAGACCTTACCGACAAGGGTGAGGAAGAAGCCCGCGCCGCAGGCACCCTGCTGCGCGAAAAGGGCATTACGCCTGCCGTCGCCTTCACCTCGCTCCAGACCCGCGCGATCCGCACGCTGCATCTTGCACTGGAAGCGGCCGGCCTGCTGTGGATCCCCGAGACCAAGGACTGGCGCCTCAACGAGCGTCACTATGGCGGCCTCACCGGCCTCAACAAGGCCGAGACCGCCGCGAAGCACGGTGACGATCAGGTCAAGATCTGGCGCCGCAGCTTCGACACGCCGCCGCCGGTGCTCGAAATCGGCAGCGAGTTCGATCTCTCCACCGACGCGCGCTACGCCGGGATCGACGTGCCGCAGACCGAAAGCCTGAAGGACACCATCGCGCGCGTCCTGCCTTATTACGAAGGCTCGATCGTGCCGCACCTCAAGGCCGGCGCCGACGTGCTGATCTCCGCCCACGGCAACAGCCTGCGCGCGCTCGTGAAGCACCTCTCGGGCATTTCGGACGACGAGATCACCGGCCTCGAAATCCCGACCGGCCAGCCGATCGTCTACGAACTGGCGGACGATCTCGCGGTGCTCGACCGCTACTACCTGTCGGAGCGTTGAGATGAGCGGGGTGGGGGCTCCTGTTGCCATCGTCATGGGCAGCCAGTCCGACTGGCCTACCATGATCCGCGCGGCCGAGATGCTGGACAAGCTGGGCGTCGCCTATGACGCCCGGATCGTCTCGGCGCACCGCACGCCGGACCGTCTGGTCGATTTCGCCAAGGGCGCGGACGGCGAAGGCTTCAAGGTGGTGATCGCCGGAGCGGGGGGCGCCGCCCACCTGCCCGGCATGATCGCTTCGATGACGCACCTTCCCGTGCTGGGCGTGCCGGTGCAGTCGAAAGCGCTTTCGGGGCAGGACAGCCTGCTCTCGATCGTGCAGATGCCCGCCGGCATTCCGGTCGGTACCCTGGCGATCGGCGAGGCGGGCGCGGCCAATGCGGGCCTGCTCGCCGCCGCGATCCTCGCCACGTCCAACCCGGCCCTGGCCGAGCGTCTCAAGACCTTCCGCGCGGACCAGACGGCCAGCGTCGCCGAACGTCCCTCCTGACCTCATATCGAGCAAGCAGCTGAAAATGATTCCTCCCGGCGAAACCATCGGCATTCTCGGCGGCGGCCAGCTCGGCCGGATGATCGCGATGGCTGCGGCCCAGCTTGGCTACCGCAGCCATATCTACGCCCCTGAAGCCGATTCGATCGCCGCGGAAGTCAGCGCCGAGTTCACCTGCGCCGCGTGGGACGATGCCGAGGCCATGGCCCGGTTCGCGGCGGGCTGCGCGGTCGTCACCTACGAGTTCGAGAACGTGCCGGTCGGCCCGCTCGCCGCGCTGGGCGACGTGCCGCTGCTGGCCAAGCCCCTCGCACTCGAAACCGCGCAGGACCGGCTGAGCGAGAAGCGCTTCGTCACGGACCTCGGCGGCACCCCTGCCCCCTTCCACCCGGTCGATTCCGCCGCCGATCTTGCCGAAGCCATCGCCGCGATCGGCGCCCCCGGCATTCTCAAGACCCGGCGCGACGGTTACGACGGCAAGGGCCAGTGGCGGATCATGGCGCCCGAGGACGCGGAAGGGCTCGACCTCCCTGCCCAGCCGCTGATCTACGAAGGCTTCGTCACCTTTTTCGCGGAATTCTCGGTGATCCTGTGCCGCGGCGCGGACGGCGAGATCCGCTACTTCGATTCGGCCCACAACGTTCATGAAGGCGGCATCCTGGCGCTCAGCACCGTACCCGCGCCCGCGCGCCTGCTCGAACAGGTTCCCGCCGCCCGCGAACTCGCGGCCAAGGTGGCCGATGCGCTGGACTATGTGGGCGTGCTCACGCTGGAATTCTTCGCGACCGAGACTGGCCCCGTCTTCAACGAGATGGCGCCGCGCGTTCACAATTCCGGGCACTGGACGATCGAGGGCGCGGTCACCAGCCAGTTCGAGAATCACGTTCGCGCCATCTGCGGGCTGCCGCTGGGCGATACCGGCCTTGCCGCCGACGCCGTGGAAATGCGCAACCTGATCGGCGGCGAAGCGGATGACTGGGCGGCGATCCTGAGCGATCCCGCCAACCACCTGCACCTCTACGGCAAGGGCGCCGCGCGTCCCGGCCGCAAGATGGGCCACGTCACCCGCCTGACCTTCCAGCGCGACTGACCGGCCCTTGGCGCAGGACATCTTCCTTATCTACGCGCGCGCCGCCAATGGCACGATCGGCCGCGACGGCGCCCTGCCCTGGCGCCTGCCCGCCGATCTCAGGCGCTTCAAGGCCATGACCATCGGCAAGCCGATGATCATGGGCCGCAAGACCTTCGACAGCTTTCCCGCCCCCCTGCCCGGCCGCCGCCACATCGTGCTCACGCGCGATCCGGAATGGTCCGCAGAGGGTGCGGAAGTGGCGCATTCGGTGGAACAGGCTCTCGCGCTGGCCGGTGATGGCGAAGTGGCCGTGATCGGCGGCGCGGAAATCTACGGCCTGTTCCGGGAGCTGGCACACCGCATCGAGCTGACGGAGATCCTCGCCGACTATCCCGGCGATACCGAAATGCCCGAGACCGGCCCGGAATGGCGTGAGACGGCGCGCGAGGAACATGCGGCATCGGGCGAATTTCCGGCGCATGCTTTCGTCACGCTGGTCCGCGACCTATAGGCTCGATCCGCCATGATTCGTCTCGACAACCGCGAAGCCATTCCCGAAGCCATGCGCGGCGCCGTGCTGGCGCTCGGCAATTTCGACGGATTCCACCAGGGCCACCAGGCCGTGGTGGGCGAGGCGATCCGCTGGGCGCGCGAATTGGGCCGTCCGGCGGTGGTCGCGACGTTCGATCCGCATCCGGTGCGCCTGTTCAAGCCCGATGCCCCCGCCTTTCGCCTCACAACGCTGGACCAGCGGCAGGATCTGTTCGCAGCCGCCGGAGCGGATGCGATGCTCGTGCTGCATTTCGACCGTGCCATGGCGGAAATGTCGGCGCCGGACTGGATCGAGCAGGTGCTCGGCCATCAACTCGGCTGCGTCGGCGTCGTTACCGGTGAGGATTTCACGTTCGGCAAGGGGCGGGGCGGCAATCCGCAAGTCCTGCGCGAAGTGGGCGCGCGCTTCGGTCTGATCGGCCGCACCGTCGGCCCGGTCCATGACGATGAGGGCGTGGTCTCCTCCAGCCGCATCCGCGACGCGCTGAAGCTAGGCGAGTGCGAGACGGCGACGCGCCTGCTCACCCGTCCTTTCGCGGTGCGCGGCGAGGTGCAGCACGGCGGCAAGCTGGGCCGGACCATCGGCTTCCCCACCGCCAACCTCGACATGCAGCACTACCTGCGCCCGCGCTACGGCATCTACGCCGTGACCGGCCGCCTGCCCGATGGCCGCGTGCTCCCCGGTGCCGCCAACATGGGCGTGCGTCCCACGTTCGAGCCGCCGATCGAGCTGCTGGAACCTTACTTCTTCGATTTTTCCGGCGATCTCTATGGGCAGGAGATCGAGGTGGCCTTCCATCACTTCCTGCGGCCAGAAGCGAAGTTCGATTCGCTGGACGAACTGGTGGCGCAGATGAACCGCGATTGCGACCGCGCGCGGGAACTGCTGTCGCACATCGGGTGAAACGTCGTCCCGGACTTGATCCGGGACCGCTGGCAGAACTTTAGACGCCACCTCGCAGGATGACACTGCAACGTGGGCGTGACTCGGCCAGCGGTCCCGGATCAAGTCCGGGATGACGGTACGACGCACTTCCAACCGCCGCGCATTTGCTCTAGTGCGCAGCGCATATGACCGAACAGCGCGATTATAGAGCGACCGTCTTCCTTCCGAAGACCGATTTCCCCATGAAGGCCGGGCTCCCCCAGAAGGAGCCGGGTATTCTTGCGCGCTGGCAGGAACAGGACATTTACGCCAAGACCCGCGAAGCCCGCGCGGGCCGCGAGAAGTTCGTGCTGCATGACGGCCCGCCCTACGCGAACGGCGACATGCACATCGGCCACGCGCTGAACCACATCCTCAAGGACATGGTCGTGCGCACCCAGACCCTGTTGGGCAAGAACGCACCCTACGTCCCCGGCTGGGACTGCCACGGCCTGCCCATCGAGTGGAAGGTCGAGGAAGAGTACCGCAAGAAGAAGAAGAACAAGGACGAGGTTCCGGCGGAGGAATTCCGCGCCGAATGCCGCGCCTATGCCCAGAACTGGGTGAACGTGCAGCGCGAGCAGCTCAAGCGCCTCGGCGTCAACGGCGACTGGGACAAGCCCTACCTGACGATGGACTTCCAGGCGGAAGCGACCATCGTCACCGAACTGCTGAAGTTCGCAGAGCATGACATGCTCTATCGCGGCGCCAAGCCGGTGATGTGGAGCCCGGTCGAAAAGACCGCGCTGGCCGAGGCCGAGGTCGAGTACGAGGACATCGTCTCCACCCAGATCGACGTGGCGTTCGAGATCACCGAATCCGCGATCCCGGAACTGGTCGGTGCCTATGCCGTGATCTGGACGACCACGCCGTGGACGATCCCTACCAACCAGGCGCTCGCCTATGGGCCTGAGGTTGAGTACCACCACTATCGCGCCCATGACGGCCGCCGCTTCCTGATCGCGGTGCCGCTGTTGGAGGCATTCTTCGCGCGCAGCGGTCTCGGACCCGTTGCCGAAAGCGTGACCGGTGAGGCCGATCTTTCGGAATACGCGCTGGGCACTTATCGCGGCTCCGAACTCGCCGGCACCCTCGCCCGTCACCCGATGCACGCGCTGGGCGGCTTCTTCGCGGAGCCGCGTCCGCTGCTCGCGGGCGATTTCGTCACCACCGAGAGCGGCACCGGCCTCGTGCACATGGCGCCCGACCATGGCGAGGACGACTTCCTGCTCTGCAAGGCGAACGGCATCGGCCCCAAGTTCGTGGTCGAAGCCGACGGCAAGTATCGCGAGGACTGGGGCTGGCTGGGCGGCCAGGGTTCGGTCATCAACCCCAAGTTCAACGCGCCGGACGGCCCGATCTGCTCGGACCTCAAGGAAGCGGGCGCGCTGCTGGCGGCTTCGGCCGATTACAAGCACTCCTACCCGCACTCTTGGCGCTCCAAGGCCAAGGTGATCTTCCGCTGCACCCCGCAGTGGTTCGTGCCGATGGACAAGGTTCTCGGCCACCTGCCCTCCAAGACCCGCGCCGAGCGCCGCTGGGAAGGCGAAGGCGGCGCCATCGATCCGCAGGACGAGACCGCCGAAGCCTCGCCCACGCTGCGCGAAGCCGCGCTGGACGCCATTGCCGAAACGCGCTTCGTCCCCGAAAAGGGCCGCAACCGCATCGGCGCCATGGTCGAAGGCCGCCCGGACTGGGTGCTTTCCCGCCAGCGCGCCTGGGGTGTGCCGATCACGCTGTTCGTCGATCGCAAGAGCGGCGAATACCTCGTCGATGCCGAAGTGAACGCCCGCATCATCCACGCCATCCGCGAGATCGGCGTCGATGCCTGGTCGGATGCCCGCGCGCAGGAATACCTCGGCGCCAATTATAGCGCCGACGACTACGAGCGCGTGGTCGACATTCTCGACGTCTGGTTCGATTCCGGCTCGACCCACGCCTTCGTGCTCGAATCCGGCCGCTGGCCCGAACTGGTGCCCGCCGAGGATCACGTCGGCCCCACCGCCGACCTCTACCTCGAAGGCAGCGACCAGCATCGCGGCTGGTTCCAGTCCTCGCTGCTCGAATCCTGCGCCACGCGCGGCCATGCGCCTTACAAGGCGGTGCTGACCCATGGCTTCACGATGGATTCCAAGGGCTTCAAGATGTCGAAGTCGCTCGGCAACACCATCAGCCCGATCAAGGTGATGGAGACCAACGGCGCCGACATCATCCGCCTCTGGGCGCTCTCGGTGGACTATACCGAGGATCACCGCATCGGTGACGAGATCCTGAAGGGCGTGGCCGACCAGTACCGCAAGCTGCGCAACACCCTGCGCTACCTGCTGGGCGCGCTGGACGGCTTCTCCGACGAAGAGAAGCTGCCGGTCAGCGAAATGCCCGACCTGGAGCGCTACGTGCTCTCGCTGCTGTCGGGCGTCGATGCCACGCTGCGCAAGGCGGTCGCGGACTTCGACTTCAACACTTACGTCCGCACCCTGCTGGATTTCTGCAACGAAGACCTCTCGGCCTTCTTCTTCGATATCCGCAAGGACTGCCTCTACTGCGACGCAGCCATGGATCCGAAGCGCCGCGCCTATCGCACCGTGCTGGACACCCTGTTCCACACACTGGTCCGCTATGCCGCGCCGGTCACCGTCTTCACCGCCGAGGAAGTCTGGCAGAGCCGCTTCCCCGGCAGCCAGAGCGTGCACCTGCTCGAATGGCCGGAAGTTCCCGCCGTGGAAGCCGATGCCGCCCGCTGGGCCGAACTGCGCGCCCTGCGCGTGAAGGTGACCGAGGCGATCGAACCGCTGCGCCGCGAGAAGATCGTCGGCTCCAGCCTGGCCGCCGAAGTCACGGTCCCGGCCTCGGCGCCGCCCAGTGCCTCTGACGCCGATCTGGCCGAACTGTTCATCACCGCGAAAGTCGCGCGTGGGCAGGGAGACGACGTGACCGTCACGCCCTCCACCGACCACAAGTGCGGCCGCTGCTGGCGCCACCTTCCCGAAGTCTCGGAAGACGGCGACCTTTGCGACCGCTGCGACGATGTCGTCGGCGCGCTGGAGACCGAAGCGTGACCCTCTGGCGCAAACGCCTCATCGGCCTTCTCATCGCCGCGGTGGTCTTCATGATCGACCAGGGCTTCAAGGCCTGGGTGGTTTCCGGCCTCAAGCTGCGCGACGTTGGCGTGATCGAGATCGTCCCGTTCTTCGACTTGCGCTGGACCAAGAACCTGGGCGTCTCGCTGGGCCTGTTCACGGCGGATTCGCCGGAAGGTCGCTGGGCACTGGTGGCCATGACCGGCGCGATCGCGCTGTTCGTCCTCATCTGGATGCTGCGCGAGCGCAAGCTGGGCGAGATCGCCGCCCTGGCTCTGGTGCTGGGCGGAGCGCTCGGCAATATCCGCGACCGCTTCACCATGGGCTTCGTGATCGATTACGCCGACCTCCATTTCGGCGAATGGCGTCCGTTTCTCATTTTCAACATCGCAGACGTCGCCATCACCGTCGGCGTCCTGATTATCCTTGCCCGCTCACTGCTTTCGCGCGACAAGCCGGAAACGAATGGCGGACGCGACACGACGGCTGACGCCGCCCCGGAGATTTGAATTGATGCCCTTTAAGAAAACCGGAGCCCTGATTCTCGTCGCCGCCGGCGCGGCGCTCGTGTCCGGCTGCGGCAGCAGCGGCCTGCTGAATCACAATCGTCCGGACGAATTCGCCGTGCAGCGCCAGTCGCCGCTGGTGGTGCCGCCCGATTTCTCGCTCGCCCCGCCGAAGCAGGGCCAGCCTCGCCCCTCGGACGAGAACGTGCAGCAGCAGGCGCTCGATGCCCTGTTCGGCGGCCCCCAGGCCCGCAGCGATATCGAAAGGTCCACGCTCAGCATGGCAGGCCCGGCCGAGCCGGCCATTCGCTCGACGGTCGGCGATCCGGGTACTTACACCGTCGCCAAAGGTCAGGTGACCCGCGCGATCCTTGCCGCCCCCGAAGGTGACGGCCGCGACGCGCAGACCACCATCGAAGGCTGAACCTACCTTCGGTCGACGTGAAAAGGGCCGGAGCGGCACAAGCCGCTCCGGCCCTTTTCGTATTCGCGATATGTATTTTCAGAGCCCGCCGGGGAACATCGCCAGCAACTTGCCCAGCCGGTCGTGCACCAGCCGCTCCTGCTCGGCATCGCTCTCTCCCAGGCGCACGACGGTGAGCAGCTGGTCGGGCGAGCCGATCACATATTGGCCGTACTCTCCCAGACAGGCGAAGACGTTGCCCGGCGCCATCCCCGGAAACAGCACCTCATCCCCGGCCGGTCCGGCTTTCGCCTTGGTCCGGTTAAGCCAGACCCCGGCGCCATAGCCGGAATTGCGGGGCGAGGGTTCGAGCATGAACTGCACCCATCGGCGCGGCAGGATCTGCGCACCCTGAATGGAACCGGTGTGGCGCAGGAATTCGCCCAGCTTCGCCCAGTCGCGCGCGGAGGCATGGACTTGCGCCGAGCCCACCATCGTGCCCGAACGATCGAAACCGGCGCTTGCCGAAAACATCCCCAGCGGCGTGAAAACACGGTTTCGCAGATAGTCGCCCACGACCTTGCGGCGGCGATCGGGATGATGATCGGGAGACAGCACCCGCGCGGCAAGGTCCGACAGGATGACCGGCGTCGCCGCGCTGTTGACGAAGTGCGCGCCGGCCGGAGCCTCCAGCGGCTGCGCCTCGGCATAGGCCGCCATGTCGTCCCGGCCGTCGAGATAGAGCATGCGCATGCGGTCGGACTGTCCTGCCGAACCGCCCGTAATCAACGCATCCGATTCGGAATGACGCAGGCCGGACCGCATCTGCAAGAGCTGCTTCAGCGTGATTTCGCCACGCGGATCGCCGGGCCGCTGCCAGGCCGGGATCGGCGCGGATTCCGCCAGGCGCAACCGTCCGTCGCTGACCAATTGGCCGACCATCAGCGCGGTGACGCACTGGCCCATGCCCCAGCCGTCCAGAGGCGTTTCCGGCTTCACGCCGTCGCCGTAGCGTTCCGCGATCACCGATCCGCGTTTCATCACCACCAGGGCCTGGGTGCGCCCTACGTCCTCGGCGAAAAGGCCGTCGATGGCGCGGCCCAATGCAGCGCGCGGGGCACCGCCGTCGTCCTTGATCGCGGCCTGCGATTCGGAGCTCGGCGGCGGCGGGCCTTGCGGCGCATCCTGTCCACAGCCCGCAAGCGCACTCAGCGCCAGGGCTGGCACCAGGGATAGGGCGAGGATAAGGGGAGGACGGCGCACCGGCATGACGCGCGGTGTGATGTGCGAGGCGCGGGAATATGGCAACAGGCACCAGCTACAGGACCGGGGACAGCCCCGGCACGGAGGGCAAGCCGGGCGACTCTTATCCGGTGCGCCAGCCGTCGCGCTGGCTGCGCAACCTCGTCCTGATCGCGCTGGTGATGCTGGCGCTGCTCCTTGCCTTCTCCTGGCGCGGCCTGCGCCAGGAGGGGATAGTGAGCACGTCCTACGGCGCCCAGGTGGCCTGCGCCTGCCGTTTCGTTTCCCGACAGGAACTGGGAACCTGCAAGAGCCGCGTCGCCCTCGCCCAATTGGGACGGACGGCGTCGCTGCTCTCGCTTTCGGAAGATGCCGAAACCCGCACCGTCACGGCCAGCGTGCCGCTGCTCGCCAGCCAAACCGCAAGCTTCGCCCCGGATCGCGGTTGCCAGCTCGAAGCCTGGAACTAGTTTCAGTCGAGCGGGATCGCGGCCTCGGTTCCTTCGATCCAGCCACCGCCGACCACCCGGTCCCCGGCATAGATCACCGCGGCCTGCCCCGGCGCCACGCCATACTCGGGAGCGTGGAAACGGATCTTCGTCTCCGCACCGCCGCCAAACGGCCCCTCAAGGGTGATCGGCACCGGCTTCGCCAGCGAGCGGACCTTGGCGGTGAGCGGCGCGTCGGGCAGCGGGCCGATGCGGTTGGTCTCGGTGACGATGGCGGCGGCGACCCCCAGCAGGCTGCGCGGGCCCACCATGACGCGCCGCCCCGGCGCATCGATTCGCACCACATAGAGCGGCTCGGGCTGCCCGCCGATCTCCAGCCCACGACGCTGCCCCACCGTGTAGTGGATGATGCCGCGATGGGTGCCGAGCACTTCGCCGGTCAGTGCATGGACGATCTCGCCCGGAGCCTCGCCCTCGGGACGGACGGCGCGCACGATCTTCGCATAGTCGCCATCGGGCACGAAACAGATGTCCTGGCTGTCCGGCTTGTCCGCCACCCGCAGACCCGCCGCTTCGGCCAGGCGCCGCGTCTCGCTTTTCGGCAGCCCGCCGAGAGGAAAGCGCAGGAAGTCTAGCTGGGCCTCGGTGGTGCCATAGAGGAAGTAGCTCTGATCGCGCGCGGGGTCGAAGGCTCGGTGCAGTTCCGAACCTGCTGCTCCCTCGACCCGGCGCACGTAATGGCCGGTGGCCAGGCAATCCGCGCCGAGATCGCGGGCCATCGTCAGGAGGTCGGTGAACTTGGGCCCCATGTTGCAGCGGATGCAGGGGATCGGCGTGCGGCCCGCCATGTAGTCGTCGGCAAAGCGCTCGACCACTTCCTCGCGGAAGGCGCTCTCGTGATCGAAGACGTAGTGGGCGATGCCCAGGCGGTCGGCCACCGCGCGCGCATCGCGGATGTCGTCGCCGGCGCAGCAGGCGCCCTTGCGGCCGGTGGCGGCGCCATAGTCGTAGAGCTGGAGCGTCACGCCGATGGTTTCGGCGCCGGTCGCGGCGGCCAGCGCGGCGACGACCGAACTGTCGACGCCGCCGGACATGGCAACGACGATACGGCGCGCGGAAAGCGGCGCGGGCAGTTGGAACAGCGTGGCGGGGTCGAGGCCGGCCACCAGTCCTTCAAGATCGGAAAGGGCGGTCATGACGCGCCCCATACAGCCGAACGCTGCGGATTCCTACCTCTCAACCGTGATCGGCGGCGATCCGCGCCGCCGGCGCCGCCGATCCTGCGGTTAAGGTTCATGGCGAAGGGCGCGTTAATAATCGTTAAAATTTCGTTAGCCCTGAGTTTACCGTCCGTTGACCAAACCCCGCTACAAGCTGTTCGGATGAACATCGCTCATGATCATGAAACCTGCAAAGCAGGCCATGCGTCGGGTCGCGACGGCGAGGCGTTCATGTCGATCGATCCATCAATGGATCGGCCAATGGACTGGCCAATAGACTGGCCAATAGACTGGTATGCCTTGCGTTCTCGACTTTTCGCCGCGCACGATCTGCGTGCCGCGCTTGACGACACAACCGCTGCGGCAGGTCTCCACCGGTTCGGCAGCTTCGCTGGTACGGTGGCCTCAGTGATTCATACGTATGCGCCAGTCTCAATAACTGTTAACCCAAATGCTTCAGGCAATCGCAAGCCAGCGCAGGCCAATGTCCTTTCCGTCGCCGGCATTCCCAGCACCGGCGTACGAGGGTGATGATGATCGAGAACCAGAAAATCCGTCCTGCCCAGGTGATCGGGCCGCTCGGCGAACCATTGACGCTTGAATCGCTGCCGCCGGCGAATACCACGCGCTGGGTCGTGCGCCGGAAGGCGGAAGTCGTAGCGGCGGTAAATGGCGGCCTGCTGACGATCGACGAGGTCTGCGATCGCTACCAGCTGACGCTTGAGGAATTCGCGTCGTGGCAGCGGGCTGTCGACCGGTCGGGAATGCAGGGCCTGCGCGTGACGCGAATCCAGCACTATCGCGACCTATACGAGCGCCAGCAAAAGTATTGAGCGCACTACCTATTGGGTCCGAAATGGATCTCGAAGCGGCGGCGGACCTCGGTTCCTCGCCGCTTTTACGTATACCTGTCCGAAGTTCTATGAAGAAAACGCAGAGCGGGCCGAGGGTTACTGGCACCGACGCTGGTCGATCCGGGTCTGCGGCAGAACGACCGTCGATTGCCACCCGTCCACCGCAGGTATATGTCCATTCGCAGGAAATTTGGCCGTCGCAGCGGCACGAGCCCGTGTGTTCGTGCTCCGGCGGCAGATGATGTCTTACGGCTGTGCCGCGCTACTGTGAAATTCGCGGAATAACGGCAGGCGCAAGACATTCGGGGATTGGGGGCAATCGCAGTCTTTGCGGTGACACGATGAATTACGACAGCAGGATAGACGTGACGGAGAACAACGGGTTGGCAACCACTGGTGCAAGCTCGGGCGGCGAAGCTTTTCCGGAGCATGACGGGCAGAGTTCCGGTTCGCGCCGCTGGTGGCTGATCGCCATCGTCGTCGCGATCGCGGTGGCGATCGGCATCTGGTTCGCCGGGCACGGCGGCAAGGCCGAGAAGACCGGCACGACCGACGTCCAGATGCCTGCCGTCTCCGTCGTCGTGCCGGGCCGCGCGTCGGTAGAGGGTGAAATCACCGCCACGGGTTCGCTCGCCGCGCGTCGGCCGATGCCGGTCGGATCGGTCGGCGAAGGTGGCCAGGTGCGCGCCGTGCTCGTGGAGTCGGGCGACTGGGTTTCCCAGGGTCAGGTCCTTGCCGTGATCGACCGTTCGGTCCAGTCGCAGCAGCAGGCCGGCCAGTCGGCACAGATCGCAGTGGCCCAGGCCGACGCCCGCATCGCACAGGCCAATCTCGATCGCGCCCTCAAGCTCGTCGATCGCGGATTCATCTCCGCTGCCGATGTCGACCGCCTTACCGCCACCCGCGATTCCGCCGTGGCTCAGGTTCGCGTCGCTCGCGCAACGCTGGGCCAGCTCGAAGCGCAGACCGCCCGCCTCAACATCGTCGCCCCCGCTGCCGGACTGGTGCTGGAGCGCAACGTCGAACTGGGCCAGGTCGTCGGCGGCGGCAGTTCGGTCCTGTTCCGCTTGGCCAAGGGCGGCGAGATGGAACTGCTCGCCCAGCTCAGCGAGGACGATCTGGCCAGGATGCGCGTCGGCGTGCAAGCGCGCGTTACGCCCACCGGCAGCAGCGAGAGCTTCACCGGGCAGGTCTGGCAGATCGCCCCGATCATCGACGCCACCAACCGCCAGGGCATCGCCCGTATCGCCCTGCCCTTCAACTCCGCGCTCCGCCCCGGCGGCTTCGCCAGCGCCGTGATCAACAGCGGCCAGACGGTAGCTCCGGTGCTGCCTGAATCCGCGATCCAGAACGACGACAAGGGCTCGTTCGTCTATATCGTCGATGCCAAGGACGTCGTGCACCGCCGCGCGGTGCAGACCGGTCTGGTCACGGCCCGCGGCATCACCGTGAAGTCCGGCCTCGACGGCAGCGAAAAGGTCGTCCTGCGCGCAGGCGGGTTCCTCAACGAAGGCGACAAGGTCAAGCCCCGCCTGACCAAAGCGTCCGATTGAGCGGATAGAACACCATGAGCCTCCGCAACATCTCGGCCTGGTCGATCCGCAACCCGATCATTCCGATCGTCTTCTTCATCGGCGTGATGATCGCCGGCGTCGTCTCGTTCATGCGCATGGACGTGAACAACATGCCGGACGTCGAATTCCCCGGCGTCCACGTCATGATCTCGCAGCCGGGCGCCGCGCCTACGGAGATCGAGACGCAGATCACCCAGATCGTCGAGGGTGCGGTACGTTCGGTGCCGGGCATCGAGGAAATCCAGTCGACCGCCTCCGAAGGCACCTCGACCACCTTGGTGTTCTTCACCGTGGGCACCGATCCCGACGTCGCCACCAACAAGATCAAGAACGCCGTCGATCAGGTGCGCGGGCAGTTGCCCGACGGCATCCTGGAACCGATGGTCACCAAGATCGAGGCCAACGGCGACAATCTGGCCTATTACGCCGTCAGTGCCGACGACATGACGATGGAACAGCTCAGCTGGTTCGTCGACGACACGATCTCCAAGACCCTGCTCTCGATCGAGGGCCTCTCCTCGGTGGAGCGCAACGGCGGCGTCGATCGCGAAATCCGCGTCGTGGTCGATCCGGAGCGGCTGATCGCGCTGGGCCTCACCGCCAACGACATCAACGGGGTGCTGCGCCAGGTGAATACCGACGCGGCCGGCGGCCAGGCGGAAATCGCCGGTTCCCGCCAGTCCGTCCGCGTTCTCGGCAATGCCCAGGACGCCTTCCAGCTTTCGCAGACGCGCATCAACCTCGGCAACGGCCGCCAGGTCAAGCTGTCGGACATCGCCAAGGTCTATGACGGCTATTCCGAGCAGACCCGCATCGCCAAGCTGCGCGGCCGCGAGGTCGTGACCTTCGGCTTCACCCGTGCGCTCGGCGCTTCGGACGTCGCCGTCTACGATGGTGCAGCGGCGGCGCTGGACAAGATCCGCAAGGAAAACCCGAACATCCACATCACGCGGCTGTTCTCGGACGTGGACTATACCAAGGGCCAATATACCAGCTCGATGGAAGCGCTGGTGGAAGGCGCCGTGCTGGCGATCGTCATCGTCTACCTCTTCCTGCGCGACTGGCGCGCGACCATGATTTCCGCCATCGCCATCCCGCTTTCGGCAATCCCGACCTTCTGGTTCATGGATATGCTGGGCTTCACGCTGAACTTCCTTTCGCTCCTGGCCCTCAGCCTGGTCGCGGGCGTGCTGGTGGATGACGCGATCGTCGAGATCGAGAACATCGTGCGCCACATGCGCATGGGCAAGTCGGCCTACCAAGCCTCGATCGACGCGGCGGACGAGATCGGCCTGGCCGTGGTCGCCACCACTTTCTCGATCGTCGCTGTGTTCCTGCCCGTAGGCCTGATGCCCGGCATTCCCGGCCAGTTCTTCAAGGCGTTCGGTCTTACCGTCGTGGCCGCCGTGCTGATGAGCCTCGCCGTGGCGCGCCTCATCACGCCGATGGTCGCCGCCTACTTCCTGAAGGCGCACGGCCATGCCGAACATGGCGGCGGCCGGGGCATGGACCTGTACCTGAAGGTGCTGGCCTGGACGCTCGATTCAAGCGAGGCGAACCGCCTCAAGGCCCGCCTTGTCAGGGCCCCGGCGCGCTGGTGGTACTATCTCGCCGCCACCCTGGCCTTCGTCGCCATCCTGGCCGCCGGACTCGGCGCCGCCTCGATGCTCTTCATGGGAGCCCAGGCCGTGCTCACCAAGGCCGGTCTGGACAAGGCAGCGCTGGTGCTGGCGGCCGTCGTGGCACCGCTGGCCGTCCCCGTCGTCATCTTCCTGCTCGGCGCGGTGCTGAAAGCCGTGCTGGGCGCCCTTGGCGGCTTCGGCACGTGGTATCGCTATTTCTCGGACCGCGCCGCCGCCCGCATGCGCGACCACCGCTTCTACGCGTTCTGCGCCGGCATCTACGCGCTGGTCCTGACGTTCGCTCTGCTCGCGGGCCTGCCTTCGCAGTTCCAGCCGAACACCAACAACGACACCAGCACCGTCAACCTCGAGATGGTGCCCGGCACCACGATCGAGCAGACCGCCGCCGTGGCCGACAAGGTCACGCGGCTGCTGGAAGCGCAACCCGAAGTGCAGCACATCCTGGAAGCCTCTCGCGAGGGCAAGGGCTCGCTCTACATCGCGCTCAAGCCCGCCGACCAGCGCAAGGCCACCAGCATCGAGTTCGAACGTCGGATGGCGCCGCAACTTCAGGACATCGCTGACGCCCGCGTGACTTTCGCCACCCAGTCGGGCGGCTTCGGTAGCGGCCGCGACATCTCGGTCATGCTTTCCGGCAGTGATTCGGAGCAGCTCTACAAGACTGCGCAAACGCTGGCAGACCAGATGCGCACGGTGCCCGGCGTGATCGCCCCCCGCATCGCCGCCGACCTCCAGCGCCCCGAACTGGTAGTCGTGCCGCGGCTGGACCTTGCCGCGCAGCTCGGCGTTACGACGGCCGCGCTCAGCCAGACGATCCGCATCGCCACCCTGGGCGAAATCGATCAGAACGCCGCCAAGTTCTCGCTGAGCGACCGTCAGGTGCCGATCCGCGTCATCCTCGCCCGTTCGTCGCGCCGGGATTTCTCGACGATCGAAAACCTCCCGGTCACCACGGCTAGCGGCGGCTCCGTCCCCCTCAAGCGCGTGGCCGAGATCCGCTTCGGTGCCGGCCCCACCCAGATCCAGCGCTACAACCAGTCGCGCCGCATCTTCGTCGGCGCCGATCTCGGCGAAGGGCAGGTCAAGGGGCCGATCATGGAGCAGATCCAGAATCTGCCGATCATGAAGAAGCTGCCGACCGGCGTTTCCAACGCGCCCGTGGGTGAGGACAAGTGGCAGGCCGAAATGGTCAGCAGCTTCGTCATCGCCGTGATCAGCGGCATCTTCCTGGTGTTCGCCGTTCTGGTGCTGCTCTATCGCCGCTTCGTCTCGCCGCTGGTCAACATGGCATCGCTGCTGCTGGCACCGCTGGGCGGCCTGCTGGCGCTTGTGATCGTCGGCCAGCCGATCTCGATGCCGGTCTACATCGGCATCCTCATGCTGCTGGGCATCGTCGCCAAGAACTCCATCCTGCTGATCGACTTCGCGATCGAGGAGATGGAAAAGGGGGTCGACAAGCTCACCGCGATCATGGACGCCGGACACAAGCGTGCCCAGCCGATCATCATGACCACCGTTGCCATGACGGCCGGCATGGTGCCGACCGCCATCTCGCTCTCGGGCGACGCCGCCTGGCGCGCGCCCATGGGCATCACCGTGATCGGCGGCCTGCTGTTGTCCACGGCGTTGACGCTGGTCATCGTCCCCGCCGCCTTCAGTCTGGCCGATGGTTTCGAGAAGCGGCTCGGCCCGTGGCTGAGGCGCAAGCTGCTCACTTTCGAGCCGCATCACGCCCATGAATCGGCCCATGAAACGGCCCATGGCCCGGCCGCCATCCCGCAGCCGATCGCGGCCGAATAAAGCTCAGGAGGAACATTGCCGGCCCTCAAGCGTAGCATCTCCGTGGCACGGCAAGACTTTTTCCGGCCGGGCGCGATCACCGATCGGGCCCGGCGCATGCGATTGTTCGCGACGGGGCTGCTGCTGTTCATGGCGGCAGCCTTCGTCGTGCTCCGCCGCCTCGCCCTGCTCCATCCCGAATGGAACGTGCCGCTGGGCTACGCGATTTCGTTTACCGAAGCGGCGATGGTGGGCGGCCTGGCCGACTGGTTCGCGGTGACGGCGCTGTTCCGGCATCCGCTCGGCCTCCCGATCCCGCACACGGCGATCATTCCCGAGAACAAGGACCGCATCGCTGATTCGATGGCGCTTTTCCTGCGGGACAATTTCCTGACGCCCCAGGTGGTCGCCCGTCGCCTGCGCGGCTTCAACCTTGCGGCGGCCGCCGGAAGCTTCCTGGCAAACCCGGCGCGCGAGGAGCAGTCCCGCATCCGCGCCGGCGCGGCGAACCTGCTGGGCGACGTGCTGGAATCGCTCGATCCCGAGCAGATGGGCGGCATGGTCAAGGCCGGCCTGCATCGCCAGCTGGAGAAGATCGAGGCGGCGCCCCTGCTCGGCCAGATGCTCTCGAACGCCATCGCCGACCAGCGCCACCTGCCCCTTCTGGAAAGCGTGCTGCGCAAGATCGGAGAAGCGATCGAGGCCAATGAGCCGATGATCCGCGAGATGATCCACCAGCGCGCCAACACCATCATGCGCTGGACCGGCCTTGACGAAAGGTTGGCCAATGGCGTTCTGGACGGCGCCTACCGCCTGCTGGCCGAAGTGATCGTGCAGCCCGACCATCCCTTGCGCGCTAGGATCGACGAAGCCCTTGCCGGCCTCGCTCACGACCTTCGCCACAAGCCCGAGACCCAGGCGAAGGTCGAGCGCATCAAGAACGACCTGCTCGAAAACCCGGCGCTGGCGGCGTGGTGGGAGGGCATGTGGGAACGCACGCGCGCCGCGCTGCTCAAGGCCGTGCGCAATCCCGATCAGGCGCTTTCCGGAGCGTTGGGCGAAAGCCTGGCCCAGTTGGGGCTCGCGCTTGGCGAGGATGTCCGCCTGCAATACATGGTCAATCGCTTCGCCCGTCGCACGCTGGTCGGCGTGGTGTCGCGCTATGGGGGAGAGATCGTGAGGCTCGTGTCGGAAACCGTGAAGCGCTGGGACGCCCGCACCGTCACCGATCGCATTGAGGGCGCGGTTGGCCGCGACCTCCAGTTCATCCGCATCAACGGCACCCTGGTCGGCGGCCTGTTCGGCGTCTGCATCCATGTCGTGGACCAGTTGCTGTGAGCCTGTCAGGGTCCGACGGTCCGGTGATCGTCACCGAGCGTTTCGAACTCTGGAAGCCGCAGGCGAGCGACCTGGACGACATGATCCGCCTGATCGCGGACGAGGAAACGCGCCGTTTCCTGGGTCCGGCCCAGCCGGAAGCGAAGGGCGTCTTCGAACGCCTCCAGCGCAATGGCGGATCCTGGGCGCTCTACGGCTATGGCACTTTCCCGGTGCGACGGCGCGGCGGCGGCGAGATTATCGCCAACTGCGGCGTGTTCCACACCTGGCGCGGCTTCGGCAGGGGCATGGACGACATGCCGGAAGCGGGCTGGATCGTCCGCAAGGATCACTGGGGCCAGGGGCTGGCCAAGGAAGTCATGCAGGCCGCGCTCGACTGGTTCGACCAAACTCACGGCCAGCGTCGGATCGCCTGCATGATCGAGGAAGGCAACCACGCCTCGGAGCGCGTGGCCGCCGCCTTGGGCTTCTCCCCTTGCGGCAGCCATGACATCGGCGACGAAGGCAACGCGGTGATCGTCAACCTGTTCGAGCGCGGTACCGACTGACGAGAGCCGACCGACGGAGGGCCGCAAGTGCGCAATCGGTCACGCGCCGTTTGACCGCTCTCCGATCAAACGGCTAAACCGACACGCGGGCCAGCTCCCAGATCATCACGACTAAACGTAGGGATGATCTGCGTAGCGGGGATCGAGTACAAACCTCGCCCCTTGCACCTGACCCGCATGCCCCCAGCCCGGAAGTGAATCAGCGACGGCGCTGACCGACCTGCTTCATCGGACGGCGCACTTTCCAGCGGATGCTGGCCTGATAGTAGGACGCCACCGGCTTGCCGGCCTGATCGAGCGCCGGAGAGAAGGCCGCTTTCGACGTCATCTGTTCGCAGGCCGCTGTCGCGAACGCCGCGTCGCCGTAATTGTCCACCACCGTGCATCCGCTCACCGCACCGGAAGCGTCGACCAGCAGGCGCGCGCGCGTCAGGCCGGGACGATGGCGATTGTCCGCGCCGAAGGGGTAGCTGTTGGCCGCGATCCAGGTATCGGGCGAACTCTTCGGCACCGGGTGCGCGGAAAGGCCTGCCTGCTGCGCGGGATCGAGGCCCCACGAACGCACCAGTCGGTCTGTGCATTCGCGCATTGCCGCCATGGCCTTGCCCAGCGAACCCGTACCCAGCTGAACCGCCTTGTCGCCCCAGGACACGATCAGGGATGTGATCGCCGCTTCGCGCTCAGGCGTCACCGGCGCGGGAGCCCGATCGTCCTGCGTGAAACCATTCCAGGTCGTGGCGGAGAAGATCAGGGCGGTAAGCTTGCCGCCGCCCTCGATCGGCGCATCCGCAACGGTGAATCGGTCCGCGATCGGCTTCGCCCCGTCGGGTCCGGTCTTGAGCACGAGATTCGACGATTCGGCCAGACCGTTGAAGGCCTTCCCGGTGATCGTGGCGTAGAACCGATCGCCGGGACCGAGACGCTCGATTTCCAGAAGCGCCGGATTGTCAGGCGTGCCGAATCCGCGCTTCAGGCTGCAGGAATCCGCGCCATTGTCCATCTGCCAGGGCGAGCTGGCCGTGAGCACCGTGGTTTCCGCCATGGCGGGCGTGGAAGTCAAAGTGACCGCGGCCATGGCAACCAGCGCGACGGATTGGGTTCTGCTCATGCCAAGTCCTTGCTTATGCGTGAAATATGCGCCGCAGACTATGAGCCGGACCGGGCTTGGCAAGAGTAATCGTCGATCGTCGTCTAATGCCGACAAAGCAAAACCCCGGCCGTTTCGGGCCGGGGTTCGCATCATTTCACGATTTTAATGCCGCTCAGAGCTTGCCGGTAAGTTCCGGCACGGCGGTGAACAAGTCCGCCACCAGGCCGACGTCGGCCACCTGGAAAATCGGAGCATCCTCGTCCTTGTTGATGGCGATGATGGTCTTGGAGTCCTTCATGCCCGCAAGGTGCTGGATCGCGCCCGATATACCGACGGCGATGTAGACTTCCGGAGCGACGATCTTGCCGGTCTGGCCGACCTGGTAGTCGTTGGGCACATAGCCCGCATCGACTGCCGCACGCGAGGCGCCGACGGCTGCGCCGAGCTTGTCGGCCAGCGGCAGGATCACCTGCTCGAAGGTCTCCGAATCCTTCAGCGCGCGGCCGCCGGAGACGATCACCTTGGCGCTGGTCAGTTCCGGACGTTCGGACTTCGCGAGTTCGGCACCCACGAAGCTTGAGAGGCCCGCGTCACCGGCTCCGGCGACGTCTTCGATCGCAGCCGAACCGCCTTCGGCAGCGGCCTTCTCGAAGGCGGTGCCGCGGACGGTGATCACCAGCTTGGCATCGCTCGATTCGACCGTGGCGATGGCATTGCCGGCGTAGATCGGACGGGTGAAGGTCTTCTCGCCTTCGACCGAAAGGATGTCCGAAAGCTGCGCAACGTCGAGCAGCGCGGCGACGCGCGGGGCGACGTTCTTGCCGGTGGTGGTGGCGGGCGCCAGGAACGCGTCGTGGTGGCCCATCAGTTCAACGATCAGCGGCGCGACGTTCTCGGCCAGCGCATGTTCGTAGGCGGCGTTGTCGGCCACATGGACCTTGGCGACGCCGGCGATCTTCGCAGCTTCATCGGCCACGGCGCGGCAGCCCGAGCCGGCGACCAGCAGGTGGACTTCACCCAGCTTGGCAGCGGCGGTGACTGTGTGGAGCGTCGCGTCCTTGACCGACGCGTTGTCGTGTTCGACCCAAACGAGCGTCTTCATCAGGCGACTCCCAGTTCCTTGAGCTTCGTAACCAGCGCATCGACGTCGGCAACCTTGACGCCAGCCGAGCGAACGGGCGGCTCCGAGACCTTGAGGGTCTTGAGGCGCGGGGCGATGTCGACGCCGTAGTCGGCGGCGGTCTTCACATCGAGCGGCTTCTTCTTCGCCTTCATGATGTTGGGCAGCGAAGCGTAGCGCGGCTCGTTGAGGCGCAAGTCGGTGGTGACGATCGCGGGCAGCGACAGCTTCACGGTCTCCAGACCACCATCGACTTCGCGGGTCACGGCAACGTGGTCACCGTCGATCTCTACCTTGCTGGCGAAAGTGCCCTGCGGGCGGCCCAGCAGCGCGGCTAGCATCTGGCCGGTCTGGTTCGAATCGTCGTCGATCGCCTGCTTGCCAAGGATCACGAGGCCGGGATTCTCTTCGGCGACGATCGCCTTGAGGATCTTGGCGACGGCCAGCGGCTCGACCTCTGCATCGGTTTCGATCAGGATCGCGCGGTCGGCGCCCATGGCAAGCGCAGTGCGCAGCGTGTCCTGCGCCTTGGCCGGGCCGACGGAGACGGCGATGATCTCTTCCGCCTTGCCCGCTTCCTTGATGCGGATGGCTTCTTCCACCGCGATCTCGTCGAACGGGTTCATGCTCATCTTTACGTTGGCCAGGTCAACACCCGTACCATCCGCCTTCACGCGGGGCTTCACGTTATAGTCGATCACCCGCTTTACGGGCACGAGGATCTTCATCTGATCGGGTCCTCTCAGTTTTCAGGCACGGCGTGTTTAGCCGCTCGATTAAATCCACTCAAGGCCCGCCTAATAGGCAATTGACGTAAGCGTCAAGGCCTGCCGCAGCGAGATGAGCCCATCCGGGGATCACCAGGCACGCCATATCGCAAATTCGCGAGAACGCGCATCGCTCCGGCAGAAAAGCCAGGGCCGAGAAATACTATGATGCCGAAAAGATCGGCTTCCCGCGCGCCTCAAACGCAAACGGCGGGGGTCCGGAAACCCCCGCCGCTGCATTATCCATCACGGGATCGTGCAAGATCCAAGAAACGGGGCCCTATCAGGCGACGTTCTTGACCTCTGCCACGATCTTCTTGGCGGCATCGCCCAGGTCGTTGGCGGGGACGATCGGCAGGCCGGAGTTGGCCAGGATGTCCTTGCCCTGCTGGACGTTGGTGCCTTCGAGGCGAACGACGAGCGGAACCGAGAGGTTCACTTCCTTCGCGGCGGCAACGATGCCGTCGGCGATGACGTCGCACTTCATGATGCCGCCGAAGATGTTGACCAGGATGCCCTTCACGTTCGGATCGCGCAGAATGATCTTGAACGCCGCGGTCACCTTTTCCTTGGTGGCGCCGCCGCCGACGTCAAGGAAGTTGGCCGGGAACGAACCGTTCAGCTTGATGATGTCCATCGTCGCCATGGCGAGGCCGGCGCCGTTGACCATGCAGCCGATGTCGCCGTCGAGCTTGATGTAGGCCAGGTCGTACTTCGAGGCTTCGACTTCCGCCGGATCTTCCTCGGTCTCGTCGCGCAGGGCCTGCACGTCGGGGTGACGATACAGCGCGTTCGAATCGAAGCTCATCTTGGTGTCGAGGACGAGCAGGTTACCGTCCTTGGTTTCGACGAGCGGGTTGATTTCGAGCATGTCGCAGTCAAGCGCCACGAAGGCTTCGTAGAGCTGCTTGGCGATCTTCTGCGCCTGCTTGTTGAGTTCGCCGCTCAGCTTGAGGGCGAAGGCAACGGCGCGGCCGTGGTGCGGCTGGAAGCCGGCGGCGGTGTCGATGGTGACGGTGGTGATCTTCTCGGGGGTGTTGTGGGCAACATCCTCGATGTCCATGCCGCCCTCGGTCGAGACGATCATGGCGACGCGGCTGGAAGCGCGGTCGACGACCATCGAGAGGTAGTATTCCGAAGCGATGTCGACGCCGTCAGTCACGTAGAGGCGGTTAACCTGCTTGCCGGCATCGCCGGTCTGCACGGTGACGAGCGTGTTGCCGAGCATTTCCTTGGCGAAGGCTTCGACTTCCTCAACCGACTTGGCCAGGCGCACGCCGCCCTTGGCGTCGGCACCGAGTTCCTTGAACTTGCCCTTACCGCGCCCACCGGCGTGGATCTGGGCCTTCACGACATAGAGCGGCCCGGGGAGCTGCTTGGCGGCGGCGACCGCTTCCTCGACAGTGAGAGCGGCAATGCCGGCGGGGATGCCGACGCCGAACTTCGCAAGCAGTTCCTTCGCCTGGTATTCGTGAATGTTCATCGCTGAAATCGCTTTCTGCTGGAGTGTCCGTGGAAAGGCGTGAAGAGCCCCGAACTGATCCCGGCCGCATAAGCACATCCCTGCGCGCTTGAAAAGTCCCGTTCCCTGCGCAATGGGATCGCGCAACATCTCAAAACATCCGGAACACCAGAACGACTCGCGCATGATCGATCGCGACAGACTCCAAGCCATCGTCCGCCAGGCCGGACGGATCGCCATGGCCGGTTGGCCGGGTGACGGCCACGTGCTTGAGCATTGGGAAAAAACCCCCGGCAGCCCGGTCAGCGTCGCCGATATCGAGGTGGATACCTACCTCAAGCGGGAACTGGGCCGATTGCTGCCCTCGGCAGGCTGGCTTTCGGAAGAGACCGTGGATTCACCGGCCCGGCAGGGTCACGAACTGGTCTGGCTGGTCGATCCGATCGACGGTACGCGCGATTTCATCGCCGGGCGCACGGGTTGGGCGGTTTCCGTAGCACTGGTGAATACGCGCCGCCCGCTGATCGGCCTGCTCCATGCCCCGGCACGGGCGCGGGAAGCCGGCGGCGAATTCTGGTATGGCGAGGCGGGCAAGGGAAGCTCACGCAACGGCGTGCCGCTGCGTGCGAGCGGGCGCGAGACGCTGGCCGGCGCACGCGTTCCCGCGAAGAAGCTGGCGCCGGAAGATGCCGACCTTATGCTGGTGGACCAGCCGAATTCGATCGCGCTGCGCATGGCGATGGTCGCCGCCGACGACGCAGACCTGCTGGCTACGCTGCGCTGGGGTTACGAGTGGGACATCGCCGCCGCCGGGCTGATCGCCCGCGAGGCCGGGGCCGCCGTCACCGACGCTTTCGGAAAGCCGCTCAACTACAACAAGCACGATCCCCGCGCCTTCGGCGTCATGGTGAGTTCGGCCGCGATTCACGAAGCGGCGGTGGAGCGCCTGGCGGATCGGGCGCGTCGGTACTCGGCTTAGGCCGTAAACGCCGGCACCAGAGGTCGAAGCAAAAAGGGGCCGCACCCTAAGGCCGACCCCTTTCCCGATCCCGCTTTCCAGCGGAAACACTTTTTTACGATTATCGCGCGGCGGAAGCCTCGTCCTGCGTGACCGGCGTGATCTTGATCTCGACGCGGCGATTCTTGGCGCGGCCTTCGGGCGTGGTGTTGTCCGCGACCGGATAGTTCTTGCCCATGCCCTGCGTCTGGATGCGAGCGGACGAAACGCCGCGCATGATCAGGTAGCGCGCGACCGAGTCGGCGCGGCGCTTGGACAGATCCTGATTGTAAGTGGCCGAGCCGGTGGAGTCGGTGTGGCCGTAGACGTCGATCAGGCTGTCGGGATACTTGGTCATGCTCTGCGCGACATTGTCGAGCGCGGACTGGAACGAGGGGCTGATCTCGGTGGAATCGACCGCGAAGGTCACGTCCGGCAGGTTGACGAGAATGCCGTCGCCTTCCTGGGTGACGTCGATGCCCGATCCGGCGGTGTCTTCCTTCAGTTCCTTGATCTGCTTGTCCATCTGGTAGCCGACGACACCGCCGGCCACGCCGCCGATGCCCGCGCCCACGATGCGCGCGGTCTTGCCGCCGATCACGCTGCCCAGGAGGTAGCCAAGACCCGCGCCGCCAGCGCCGCCGATGGCCGTGCGCGAAACCTTGCGCTCACCGGTATTGGGATCGGTAACGCAGGCGGAGACCGCAACGAGCGAAAGAGCGGCAAAAGCGGACGTCATCAGGCGTGATTTCTTCATGGTCTTCCCTCCTGTTCAGAAACACTTCCACCGCGTATGTGTGGTAGTGGACATGAATAGCAGATGGCTGATCCCGGCGAAACGATTGCTGCATCCAACTGTTCCCACGGCAGCGAAACGCATCGTTTCCGTCCAAACCGCGTTTCTGCCGCGTGACGTTTATGTCCAACCGCAACAGCCGCTTCGCAGTTGCGGTGATTTCTGCTAGCGCAAGGGTACTGTGACACCTTTTCCCTGGACCGACCTCCTCATCATCGCCGGCCTGATCCTGCTCAACGGCCTGTTCTCCATGTCCGAGCTGGCCATCGTGTCAGCACGCTCAGCACGGCTGAAAGTCCTGGCCGACAAGGGCAGCGGCGCCGCGCGCACCGCGCTCGACCTCGCGGCAGACCCCGGCAAGTTCCTCAGCACGGTGCAGATCGGCATCACCCTCATCGGCATCATCGCCGGTGCCTATTCGGGCGCCAGCCTGGGCGGACCCGTGGGCGAGCGACTGGCTGCGCTGGGCGTGCCTGCCCGTTTCGCGGGTGAAGCGGGCTTCACGCTGGTCATCATCGCCACGACTTTTGCCAGCCTCGTGGTCGGCGAACTCGTGCCGAAGCAACTTGCCTTGCGCATGGCAGAGCCGGTGGCGATCTTCATGGCCCGGCCGATGGCCTGGCTGGCGCGACTCATGGCGCCTTTCGTATGGCTGCTGGACAGGTCGTCCGGCCTGATCCTGCGCCTCTTCTCGATTCGCGGGGGCGATCAGGAGCGGCTGACTGCGGAAGAGCTTCAGATGATCTTCGCCGAAGCGACCCGCTCCGGCGTGATCGAGGAAGAAGAGCGCGCGATGATGACGGGCATCATGCGCATGGCCGAACGGCCCGTGCGCGAGCTGATGACGCCGCGCAACCAGATCGACTGGATCGACGTCAACGCCACCGAGGAAGCCCTGCGCGAAAAGATCGAGGCTTCGCCGCACTCGATGCTGCCGGTGGCGGAGGAAGGTTCGCCGGACAACATCGTGGGCATCCTCAAGGTGCGCGAAGTCCTGGCCGCACTCGTCGCCGGGCGTCCGGTAGAGATCGCCGCGATGATGAAGAAGGCCGAAGTCATCCCCGACCAGCTCGATGCCATGGATGCCCTGCGCAAGTTGCAGCAGGCGGAAGTGACGATGGCGGTCGTGCATGACGAATATGGCCATCTGGAAGGCCTTGTCACCACGTCCGACATGCTGGCGGCCCTCGCCGGAACTTTCGTCGGCCATCAGGACGAAGGCGACGCACCGATGGTGGTGGAGCGCGAGGACGGCTCGCTGCTGGTATCGGGCGCGATGCCCGCCGATGCCCTGGCCGATCGCCTGGCCATGACCCTGCCCGACGATCGCGAATATGCCACCGCTGCAGGCTATATCCTGGCCGTGCTCAAGAAAGTCCCGCGCGAGGGGGAATTCTTCGCCGATCAGGGCTGGCGTTTCGAGGTCGTCGACATGGACGGCCTGAAGATCGACAAGATCCTTGTCTCTCGCATCGACGAGGATGGCGGGGACGACGGCGTTGCCGGAGAGGCATGAGCATTTTCTAATCAGGTGAAATCACCTGATGACTCGGAAAATGCGGCAAACCAAAAACTTAAAACGGGCCCCACGCCGATGGCATGAGACCCGTTCCGATCGCCTGAAAGGCCGGCTCCATAGGAGACCGGCCTTTTTCATTGCGGTCGATCAGCTGGCGCGGCGGACCGCTCCCTTGTGGGTGCCAACGGTCTTGCCGCCGCGCGGACGGAAGCTGCGCTTGCGCTCGCCACCCTCTTCACCGCCATGCTCGCGGCGATCGCCACGCGGCGCATCGCTGCGCGGACGGTCATCACGGCGACGCTCGTCGCCACGGCGCTCGGTGCGCTCGCCGTGAGGCCGATCACCCTGGGGCCGCTCGCCCTGCGGACGATCACCGTGCGGCCGGTCACGACGCTCGCCGCGCGGCTGCCCGCTGCGGTTGCCGCCACGACCGTCGCGACGGCCATCACCCTGGCGCTGGCCGTCACGCGAACGACCGTTGCCCTGCGGCGCGGCCGGGGCCTGGCGCGAAGGCGCGGGCAGGCGCGCGGCCTGCTTCTGGAAATCCTCGGGCAGGCCGAGCGTCGCTAGCTTCACGCGGGTCAGCTTCTCGATGTCACGGATATAGGGCTTCTCATCCGGAGCGACGTAGCTGATCGCCACGCCATCCGCGCCGGCGCGCGCGGTGCGGCCGATGCGGTGAACGTACTGTTCGGCCACGTTCGGGATTTCGAAGTTGTAGACATGGCTCACGCCGCTGACGTCGATGCCGCGTGCGGCGATGTCGGTGGCGACGAGGATGCGGATCGTGCCCTGGCGGAAGCCGCCGAGCGCGGCGGTGCGCTGGGCCTGGCTCTTGTTGCCATGGATCGCGGCAGCCGGGATGCCGGCGGCAACGAGGTGGCGGACCACGCGGTCGGCGCCGTGCTTGGTGCGGGTGAACACCAGCGCGCGGTCGATCGCGCCATGCGCGGCCTTTTCGGCGGCGTCCTCGGCCAGGCCTTCACGCAGGCTGAGGGTAAGCAGCGCCTGCTTTTCGGCCTGGTTGATGAAGGTGGCGTACTGCTCGACACGCTCCGCCGTGGTCGACTGCGGGGCGACTTCGACCTTCACCGGGTTATTGATGAACTGCTTGCCCAGCTCGGCGATCGCCTGCGGCATGGTAGCCGAGAAGAACAGGCTCTGGCGCTGCTTGGGCAGAAGGTTCGCAACGCGCTTCAGCGGAACGATGAAGCCGAGGTCCATCATCTGGTCGGCTTCGTCGAGCACGAAGATTTCGACGTGGCGCAGCGTCAGCGCGCGGCTGTCGATCAGGTCGAGCAGGCGGCCGGGGGTGGCGACGAGGATGTCGGTGCCGCGCTCCAGCGCGCGGGCCTGCTTGCCGGCGGGCACGCCGCCGAAGATGCACTGGACCGAAAGGTTCAGAAACTTGGCATAGCCGCGCATGTTCTCGGCGATCTGGGCCGCGAGTTCGCGGGTCGGCGAGAGCACGAGCATACGGCAGCCGGCGTTCTGGCGCGGCTTGGGATCGTTGGCCAGGCGGTGCAGCGAAGGCAGCGAGAACGCGGCGGTCTTACCGGTGCCGGTCTGCGCGATGCCGAGAATGTCACGACCCTCGAGCAGCGCGGGAATCGACTGGCGCTGAATCGGCGAGGGATCGGTGTAGCCCTTGGCCGCGAGCGCACGGAGAATCGGCTCGGCCAGACCAAGTTCGGAAAAATAGGACATGTGTCACTTTCACAAGGTGCGGGGCACGCGGAAGGTACTTGGCCCGCGCACACAGCAAGGTGTCGTTACGGGCGACCCTGCGTGAAGAAGGAAGCTTGTTCAAAAGGACAACCGCTCATCCGGGCCGGTCCGCATGGGACGTCACGCTGCTCACGGATTGCGGCAGGGAAGAACCCTACGCGCCGGTTGTCGGGTGGCATTTAGTGTGCGCTGCGGAAAAACGCAAGATAATTGCGTGATGGCAGGTTACCTGCCCCGGCGTTTCAGCCTTTTCCGCTTCGAAAGCGCGGTCTTGGCAGCGTTATTTGCGACGCTTGTTCGAGGCCTGCGGCTGCGGCAGGGGGGCATCAGCGGCCCCGGCCTTGGCATCCGCTTCGGCTTCCTGGCGTTGCCGCTGGTCGAAATAGGCCTTTTCGGCTTCCTCCACCCGCTTCTGCTGCGCGGCGGCATCGGCGTCGATGGTGGAAAGGCGCTTCTCGCGCTCGGCCTGGATCAGTTCGCTGAAGCGCACCTCGGAGCCGTTCTTGCGTTCGGCAGCGGCCTGGTTGATCAGCTTCTGCGTGCAACCCGAAGCACCGCCCGCGCCCACGGGGGAGCAGCTCATGTTGCCGAAGGCGCCCACGGTTTCATAGGCCTGCACCTTGTTGGTCCAGGCTTCCGACTGCGGCCGGTCGATGCCGCGCAGCGGCTCCGGAATGCGGAAGCGCTCCTCTTCGGCCTTGCGCGCGCAGACGGTGATCTCGCCGCCGCTCGAAGCCGGGCAGGGATCGTCGCCATAGATGATCAGCTGGTTCACCTTGTCGTCGCCCGTGCCGGCGTCCTGCGCGGCGGCGGGCAGCGCGCCCATGGTCAGCCCCAACCCCAAGGTGGCGAGAGCTGCGGCAGTGGTCAGGAGGCGCGTCATCGAATTGCTCCAGCTTGGTCGAGGTGTTCGCGGAACCGATTCAGGGCACGGCGGCCTTGAACGGGGTCCAAAGTATCATGCCACCCTTTTCCGGCGACAGTATAACGTTCGGATTTCAGATTCTTTCCGAAAGCTTGATCGCCACGCGGCAGCCGAGCCGAATGGCGTTGAACAGCAGCGGATAGGCGGGCGCCTTTTCCGCGCCGGCGGCCAGCGCCGCGTCACGGTGCTCCCGCTCCTCGTCGCGGAACTTGCGGATGACGCCGCCGAGTTCGGGATCCTCGTCGCCAAGGTCTTCGAGCTGCTCGGTATAGTGGCGGTCGATCTCGGTCTCGATCGCGGCGGTGCAGGCCATGGCCGCTTCCGGACCGATCAGCGCCGTCGCCGCGCCGAGCGCATAGCCCGCCGCAGACCATACCGGCTGCAAGAGCGTGGGCCGTACCCGGCGTTCGGCAATCATGGCATCGAAGCGGGCCAGATGCTCCGCCTCCTGCTCGGCCATTCCGGCGATCTCGGTAGAATGCGGGGCACGGGCGCCCATCACCGCAAGCTGGCCGGCGTAGATTCGCGTCGCGCCGAATTCACCGGCCTGATCGACCCGGATCATCCGCTCAGCCTTCGAAGAGGTCATGCCGGTACCTTGCGGCTGCGGGCGACAAGACCGAACACGGCCAGGGCACCCAGGGTGGAGATGAGGAAGTTGAAGCCCGCCAGCGAAATGCCGCCCAGGGTCCAGGGCGCGACGTCGCAGCGGATCACGGGCGCGTTCAGGATCGCATCCATCGGGTCCACCCCGGCCGCGAAGGTCGTGGAGGTGCAGGCGGTCATGCCCTGCCACCAGCCGTATTCGACACCCGCGTGATAGCCGCCGATCAGGCCCGAGGTCAGGATGCCCACTGCGGCGACGGCCACCAGCGGGCGCACCGGCCGCCAGAAGAACGCCAGCGCGGCAAAGACGATCGCGAACATGTGCGGATAGCGCTGCCACCAGCACATCTCGCAGGGGTGGAGCCCGAAGACGTACTGGCTGACATAGGCACCCCCGAGCAGGACCACGGGAACGACGAGTGCCAGCGCGCGGGCTGCGCGCAAGGGGGCGGCAACGGCAACAGTCATCTCGGCGTCCTCAGTCCTTCTGCGCGGTCTGGGGACCAGCCGGCTTCTGGGCCGGAACGGTTGCCGGCGGCGCGCTGTAACGCGCCAGCGCCGGCTTTCCGGCGGTGCGGCGCAGCGTATCGATGGCATAGGCAAGCTGGAAGTCTTCGATGCCCTGCTTCTTCAGATCCTCTGCCGAGGCCTTGAAGCGGGGGTCGTCCTTCTTGTCGGTTTCCAGTTCCTTGT
>NZ_JBJDRF010000027.1:0-68196 GCF_044987305.1 Novosphingobium sp. ZW T3_23 | reverse complement strand
GCGCGGCGCATGGGGATAGCGACGCTCGACTTCCGCCCAGCGCGCAGCGATGAATGGATGCGCCAGCAGTTCGTCCAGATCGAGGAAGCCCGCGCGCAGGCCGTCGTCGATGTCGTGATTGTCGTAGGCGATGTCATCGGACAGGGCCGCCACTTGCGCTTCGAGCGAGGCGTAGGTTCCCAGTTCGAGACCATAGGCCGCGTCGAGTTCGGCCAGCGCCCAGTTCGGCTCTGAAACCGGGCCGTTGTGCTTGGCCAGCCCCTCCAGCGTCTCCCAGGTCAGGTTCAGCCCGTCATGCTCGCAATAAGGGCTCTCGATCCGCATCAGCGTGCGCAGGCAATTGGCATTGTGATCGAACCCCCCTGCCTTGTGCAGCGCGGCGTCGAGCGCTTCCTCTCCGGCGTGGCCGAAAGGCGGATGGCCGATATCGTGGGCCAAGGCGAGCGCTTCGGTGAGATCCTCGTCCAGCCGCAGGATCCGGGCGATCACGCGGGCGACTTGCGCCACTTCCAGGCTGTGCGTCAGGCGCACCCGGTAGTGATCGCCATCGGGCGCGATGAACACCTGGGTCTTGTAGCGCAACCGGCGGAAAGCGATCGAGTGCACGATGCGATCCCGATCGCGCTGGTACGGGCTGCGCTGGCCGCGCGGCAGACCGGTGTCCATGGGGAACTCCCGGCCGCGCGAACGGGCCGGATCGGAAGCGTAGGGTGCAAGTGTCAAGCTGAACTCTTTTCCGGAAAGCAGGCTTGCTCTCGGCGCCCTACTAGGACGCAAGTCCCGTCTTGCACAAGGCCGCCGAAGTGGTTGCCACGACAATGACCTCGCTATCATCCACCGCCTTAACGGCCCTGACCCAGGCGCCGAGGGTCTTCTTGTCGCCCTCCAGCTTCTGTAGCCTGATCAGTTGCGGCAAACTGAGCCGCTTGACCATGCGGCGTGACATGCAGGTTGCCACCCGATCCGACATTCCAGCCTCGACAAGCGCCGAGCGCACGCGCCAGCCGACATAGAGGTGAGCGCCGAAAACGAGCGTGACGAGAAGGACGGCGAGCAACAGGACTCGCTTGAGATTGCGCAACATGGCGGGCCCTATAGAGCCGTTGAATCAGTCCGCCAGCGCTTTCACGATATCCTCGACCATCTTCTTCGCATCGGCGAGGAGCATCATGGTCTGGTCCATGTAGAACACTTCGTTATCGACCCCGGCATAGCCCTGTCCGCCCATCGATCGCTTGATGAAGAAGATGGTCTTGGCCTTCTCCACGTCGAAAACCGGCATGCCGTAGATGGGAGAGCTTTTGTCGGTCTTTGCGGCCGGGTTCACCACGTCGTTGGCGCCGATGATGAAGGCGACGTCGCACTGGGCGAATTCGCCGTTGATGTCCTCCAGTTCGAACACCTCGTCGTAAGGCACGTTCGCTTCGGCCAGCAGTACGTTCATGTGCCCGGGCATGCGCCCCGCGACCGGGTGGATCGCATATTTCACGCCGACGCCGTGGGCCTTCAACTGGTCCCCCATCTCGCGCAGGACGTGCTGGGCCTGGGCCACCGCCATGCCGTAGCCGGGGATGATGATGACGTTCTCAGCTTCCTTCATAAGGAAAGCCGCATCTTCGGCCGAGCCGCGCTTCCAGGGTCGATCCACCGCGGAGGCATTGCCGGTGCCTGCCTCCGCCCCAAAGCCGCCGGCGATCACCGAGATGAAGCTGCGGTTCATCGCCCTGCACATGATGTAGCTGAGGATCGCGCCGGACGAGCCGACCAGTGCCCCCGTTATGATCATCGCGGTATTGTGCAGCGTGAAGCCCATCGCAGCCGCCGCCCAGCCCGAATAGGAATTGAGCATCGAGACGACCACCGGCATGTCGGCGCCGCCGATCGGGATGATCAGCAGGAAGCCGATGGCGAAGCTGAGCAGCACGATCGCCCAGAACAGCGCCGGCGTATTCCAGTGGAACAGGCCGACGAGCACGACGATCGCCAGCAGCGCGGCGAGATTGATGACATGGCGCGCGGGAAGCAGGATGGGGGCGCCGCTCATGTTGCCGTTGAGCTTGGCGAAGGCGATCACCGAACCCGAGAAGGTGACGGCGCCGATGGCCACGCCCAGCCCCATCTCGATCCGGCTGCCCCTGAGGATATCGAGCCCATCGGGTGCCAGGATGCCGAACGCGGCCGGATTGTAATAGGCGGCGATGCCCACCAGCACCGCTGCCAGCCCGACCAGCGAATGGAACGCCGCGACGAGCTGCGGCATCGCCGTCATCTGGATCCGCCGCGCTATCACGAAGCCGATGCCGCCGCCCAGCGCAATGGCGACGAGGATTTCCGGCAGGCTGGCGATCTCGTGCGTGACCAGCGTGGTCGCCACGGCGATGCCCATGCCGATCATGCCATAGCGGTTGCCGACGCGGCTGGTCGCAGGCGAGGAAAGCCCGCGCAAGGCGAGGATGAAGCAGATGCCTGCAACGAGATATGCGGCAGCGATCCACGGGTTCGAGCCATGTGCCTCCATCAGGATCTGCCCCCGCTGCGCCTGTCCCCGCTCCGCTTGTCCCCGGCGGACCCTTTATCCTTCTTGCGGTACATCGCCAGCATCCGCTGGGTAACCGCGAAGCCGCCGAAGATGTTGACGCTGGCGAGCACCACGGCACCCAAACCCAGCCACTTGGCCAGCGGCGAGCCTTGCGCCGCGCTGGCCACCAGCGCGCCCACGACGATCACCGACGAGATTGCATTGGTAACCGCCATCAGCGGAGTGTGCAGCGCGGGCGTGACCGACCAGACGACATAGTAGCCCACGAAACAGGCCAGCACGAAGATCGACAGGATCGAAATGAAGTCCATTAAGCCCCCTCTCCTGTTAAACGCCCCCCGTTGAGCGTCCCTGTTCAGCCGAGCAGCCTGGGGTGAACCACCCTGCCGCCCTGGGTCAGCCGGATCGCCGCGCCTATCTCGTCGTCGAGGATCGGCTTGCCCTGCTCCTTGTCCCAGAACGCCGAGACGAAGTTGAACAGATTGCGCGCGAACAGGGCCGAGGCTTCGGCGGGAAGGTGCGCCGGCGTATTGGAAAAGCCGGCGATCTTCACGCCGTGCCGCTCCACCACTTCATCGGCCACACCGCCTTCGACATTGCCGCCCTGCGGTGCGGCGAGGTCGAAGATGACGCTGCCGGGTTTCATCGTGGCGATCTGCGCGTCCGATATCAGGCGCGGCGCCGCGCGCCCCGGTATCAGGGCCGTGGTTATGACGATGTCCTGGCGGGCGAGATGGGCGGATACCAGTTCGGCTTGCGCCCGCCGATATTCCTCGCTCATTTCCCCCGCGTAACCGCCCGCCCCTTCGCCTTCGATACCGCGCACGTTCTCCACGAAGATCGGCTTGGCCCCAAGCGACTGGATCTGCTCCCTGGTCGCGGAGCGAACGTCGGTGGCGGAAACTTGCGCGCCCAGCCTGCGGGCCGTGGCGATAGCCTGAAGGCCCGCAACGCCAACGCCCATCACGAAGGCCTTGGCCGCGCTCACCGTTCCGGCCGCCGTCATCATCATCGGAAAGGCCCGGCCATAAAGGTTGGCCGCCACCAGCACGGCCTTGTACCCCGAGAGGTTCGACTGCGATGAGAGGATATCCATGGACTGCGCCCGCGTGATCCGCGGCATCAGCTCCATGGCCAGCGCCTCCAGCCCGGCGGCAGCATAGGCCCCCACCCTTGAAGGCTGGGCGAAAGGGTCCATCGCGGCGACCACCCAGGCTCCCGAAGCGGCGCCATCGAGCAGCGCCGGATCGGGCGCCTGTATGCCCAGGACGATGTTCGCCCCGTCCAGCACCTGAGCAAGGGGAGAGACTGCGGCCCCGGCCGCGAGATAATCCGCGTCAGCGATGCTTGCGTGAAGGCCCGCCCCTGCCTCTACCGCGACGGACGCGCCCAGGCCGATCAGCTTCCTGACCGTTTCGGGCGTTGCCGAAACGCGCGTCTCACCGGATGCGCGTTCCCGGAGGACCGCGATCCGGGTGGCTGAGCCCATGCCCTTGGGGCCCGGCTACTGAGCGATCAGGCCGACGACGAAGGCTACGATAAGGATGACGATGCCGGTGCTCCAGGCCGTCGCCTTGACGAAGCCGTTGTAGGTTTCGGTAGCGGCCTTGATGTCATTGCCTGAAGCCATGAACCGGAATCCTCTTCGATTATTGCCTTTAGATAAGGGATATTTAGCGGTGACTCGCGCCGCGCTCAAGTGATAAGCGGTGACAAACCAGCCAAGCCTTAATCCCGTCTTTACCCATTTCTTCTAGGGCGGGAGGCTACAACCAGGAGGCGACACGGGCGGGCGACATTATGGCGGAACAGGAACCACGCCTCCTCATGCTCATCGACGATGAGCCGGCGCAGAGCCGCCTCGTTTCCGCGCTGGCTGCCCGCGAGGGCTGGCGCACGGTGATCGCGCGCGATTCCGAAACCGCCATAGCCACTCTGGGCACGCGGCAGGGGATGCAGCTTTCCGCGATCATCCTCGACCAGTGGGTTCCCGGAGACGATGCCTGCGCGCTCATTGCCGAGCTGAAATCGCGCCGTCCCGCCTTGCCGATCCTCATGCTTACGGCCAGCACTTCGCCGCTGCTGGCGGTGGAAGCGATGCGTGCCGGCGCTACCGACTATCTCGTCAAGCCGGTGGCGCCAGACCGGCTGATGCACGCCTTGCGTTCGGCCACCACCCGCGAGGCCCCGCGCGATGAACTCGCGCCGCTGACCGAGAAGATGCCTTCCAATCCCGACTTCGAGTCGATGATCGGAGCGGCACCCAATTTCCGCAAGGCCCTGGCGGTCGCCGCCAAGGCTGCACGCGGTCACGGCCCCGTCCTGATCGAGGGCGAGACGGGTACCGGCAAGGAAATGCTGATCCGGGCGATGCACGCGGCAAGTCCTCGTGCGAAATCACCCCTGCGGATCGTCAACATCGGCGGATTGCCGGCCAATTCGATCGAGTCGGCCTTGTTCGGCCACGAGAAAGGCGCTTTCCCCGGCGCCTTCGACCGGCAGGTCGGCGCGCTTCAGCATTGCGACGGCGCCACCCTGGCGCTCGACGAGATCGATCGGCTGCCGCTTTCCGTGCAGGAACGCCTGCTCGAATCCATCCGCAAAAGCGACGTGCGCCCCATCGGCGCGCGCCATTCCTTCCGCATCGATGCCCGGCTGATCGCCGCCAGCAACCTGCCCTTGCAGGATCTCGTCGATGAGGGGCATTTCCTGCCCGAACTGCTCGACGCGCTTTCGCCGACCAAGGTCAGCCTGCCGCCGCTGCGCGAACGCACCGGAGACATACCCGCCCTCGCCCGCTTCTTCCTCGCCCGGATCGGCGAACAGCCGGGGCTGCGCGAACTGGGCATCACCGACGGCGCGCTCTCGCTGCTCGCCGCCTACGACTGGCCGGGCAGCGTCCGCCAGCTTCAGGCCGTGCTGTTCCGCGCCGCCGTGTTCTGCGACGGCGACGCGCTCACTTCGGAAGATTTTCCGCAGCTCCTGAACATCCTGGGCAGCGGCCCCGCGTCAGTTGCGGGCAATCCGATGCAGGAGAGTTCGGGGGTCATGCTCTATACGCCGGATGGCAATTTGCGCCCGCTCGATGAGATCGAGGCCGATGTCATCCGTTTGGCCATCGGCCTCTATCGCGGGCGCATGACCGAAGTGGCAAGGCGCCTGGGGATCGGTCGATCCACGCTCTATCGCAAGCTGGGCGAACTCGGGATCGACAACGCGGCCTGAACACCGCTGCGCGCACGGCGAAGTGCCGGCGCGCCATTGACGCACCGGCACTTAACGGCCTGATGGAGCCTTCGTTCAGAGGTTTTCGAAATAGACCTGCGGCACGCGGTAGCCGCGCTTGCTCATGTACTTCACGTACTTGCCGCGCTCCTGGTGCAGTTCGCTGGCATATTCCTCATAGGCGTCGCGCTGATCCTCGATATCGGATGCCTTGCGCAGATCGGTCGCCAGTTCCTTGCGGGTTTCGTTCACATTGATGCGGTAATCGTACCACTTGCTATTGGTGACACCGCCGATCGGGGCCCTGATAACCAGCGATTCTTCCTGCTGCGCCACCCTCTTCTCGTACATCATCGGCTGCACGGCCAGGGCGACGGCCGGAACAGCCAGCGCCGGGATGGCGGCAAGGGCCAGAAGGGCGGTGCGGGGCTTGTTGGTCTGCTTCACGGGATGGTTCCCTTTCGCTTGACGACGCAGGCCCGATTGCCTGCGTTTGGGAGTGCAACGAGCGTAGATCGACTTTTCCTCCCGCTATCGAGACGAACGGAGCCGCCGCCGGGACGTCAGGAGGCTTGCGTTCACCGGTGCACACGGATCGGTACCGCGGTTCATGCGCCCGCAAGGCGCGGTTCATCCAAGGTCCAGTTTTGTCGCGGAAATCCTGATCGGCGATGCTGCCTCTTCGCGCTTCGCATCTTGCAAACAAGTCATCCGGCGATCCGCGAACTCCCCATCCGTTCCCGCGTTGAAGCCGCAGCGAGGAGACGAAAATGATGGATTTCAAGGACAAGGCGGGAATCGTGACGGGCGCGGCCTCGGGTATCGGGGCTGCGGTGGCGCGGGAAATCGTCGGTCAGGGTGGCCGCGTCGTGATCGCGGACTTCGACGAGGAAGCGGCGCGCGCGCTTTCGCAGGAGCTTGGCGCCGAAAAGACGGCCGTGTTCCGGCTCGACGTGGCCGATCCGGTGGCCAACGAAGCATTGGTGGCCTTTACGCTGGGTACGTTCGACCGGCTGGACTTCGCAGTGAACAATGCCGGGATCGGCGCGCCCTCCATGAAACTAGCGGATATTCCGCTCGATTCATGGTCGCGCGTGATCGACGTGGATCTCAACAGCGTGTTCTACGCCATGAAGTACCAGATCCCCGCCATGGTCGAGCGTGGCGGCGGCGCCATCGTCAATATGGCCTCTATCCTCGGCGCGGTCGGCTGGGCGGGCTCTGCGGCCTACGTCACTTCCAAACATGCCCTGCTGGGCATGACCAAGGTTGCAGCCCTCGATTATGCGGATGCCGGAGTACGCATCAATGCGGTCGGCCCCGGCTTCGTCTCCACACCGGCTCTCGAAAAGACCATGACCTCACAGGAAATGGCGGGCCTTGCGGGCAAGCATGCCTTGAACCGCCTCGCCCGGCCCGAGGAGATCGCGATGGTCACCAGCTTCCTGCTGTCCGAGCGAGCCTCCTTCGTGACCGGCACTTATTATCCGGTCGATGGCGGCTATCTGGCGATCTGACGCTTAGGGCTGAATCCCCACACACCCTAGGGCATTTGCGCGAAGTCGGTGAGAGCGGCATCGCGCAGCCCCCTCCAGACCCGCGCCGCCTGCACGGTTTCCGCAACATCGTGGACGCGGATGATGTGCGAGCCGGCATCCATCGCCTTGAGCGCCAGCGTCACCGAACCACCCAATCGCTGATGCGCGGGCGCCTCGTTGGACAGGGCACCGATCATCCGCTTGCGGCTGGCGCCCACGAACAGCGGATGGCCAAGCCCATGGAAAATCGCGAGGCCGTTCATGAGCTGGAGGTTCTCACCAAGCGTCTTGCCGAAGCCGATGCCGGGATCGAGCAGGATATTCTCGGGAGCCACGCCCGCTGCCACGGCCTTGTCCCTGCAGGCACGCAGCCAGTCGAACACATCCAGCACGACATCATCGTAGCTGTGGTTCGAATGCAAGTCTTCCGCATCGCCGGGCGCGTGCATCAGCACCACCGGCGCCCCCGAGGCCGCCGCGAATTCCAGGCTGCGCGGATCGTGGCGCAGGGCGGAGACATCGTTGATGATGTGCGCCCCGGCCCGCAGCGTCGCCTCCATGACCGCCGGGCGGCGGGTATCGACGCTGATCGCCGCACCCATCGCGGCCAGGCGTTCGACCATGGGCACAACCCGCTTGAGTTCGTCCCCCTCCCAAACCGCCGCAGCGCCGGGGCGCGTGGATTCGCCGCCGATGTCGATCATCGCGGCGCCCGCTTCCAGCATGGCGGCGGCGTGATCGGACGCTACATGCGCGTCGTCAAGGAACTTGCCGCCGTCGGAGAAGCTGTCGGGCGTGATGTTGAGGATGCCGGCGATCTGCGGCTGTTCGAGCCGGATCGTTCGGGCCCCGCACCGAAGCGGCGCATGAACCTTGCGCAAGTTGGACCACTGGAGTTCCGCCTCTGCTCCGAGGTCGGCGGAAAGTGTCGCCAATGCCTCGGCGGCATCCTCCGCACCGAAGCGTCGGCGCGAGAGAACCCTGCCGTTCTCCCGCACGATCAACGCGAAGCGGCTGGCCCAGACCATGGAGCCGCCAAGGCGAACGGCTTCCCCCTCTTCGCTCTGGGGGCTGTCGGCAAGGGCGATCGGACGGATGTAGACAGTGCGGGTCATGAGGCCCCCATAGCCGCCGCGCTCGCCGGGCAGAACTGATTTCGCAGGGCGGCGCGATTGCCTTTGGCTAAACACTCAGCAGCAAAGGCCCAACGTTATAACAACACATCGTCACCCTGAACTCGTTTCAGGGTCCATTTCGCAGCTTGCGCCGCTGCGTGAGCAGCAAACCTAGCAATCGGCGTTCAAGCCGGAACCACCAAGCTCTCGGCAGGATGGATCCTGAAACGAGTTCAGGGTGACCATGGCGCAAACGAACCCGGATTGCCGCGCCTGCCACAGGAGCAGGCGCGATGCAGCCTCAAGGCTCCGTGGCGAGAATGTAGAGCTGGCGGATGGCATCGATAGGCTTGACCTTGCCTTCGTGCTCCAGGTGCCAGAACGTCCAACCGTTGCACGACGGCGCGCCTTGCAGTTCCTTGCCCAGGCCGTGGATCGAGCCGTTCTCGCTGCCGCAGACCAGCGAGCCGTCCGCGCGGACGATCGCTTCGAAGCGGCCCTTCTTGTCGGTGAGCTTGGTGCCGGGCTTGATCCAGCCGGTTTCGATCAGCGTGCCGAAGGCGACCTTGGGCGCGGTGCGCTTCGACTGCATGGTCTTGAGCGCGCGCTCGTCGAGCGGCAGCGCCATCTCGATACGTTCCAGCGCGGCTTCGCGATAGTCGCCCTCGCGCTCGCAGCCGATCCACTCGCGGCCGAGGCGCTTGGCGACGGCGCCGGTGGTGCCGGTGCCGAAGAACGGATCGAGCACCACGTCGCCCGCATTGGTCGTTGCCAGCATCACGCGGTAGAGCAGCGATTCCGGCTTCTGCGTCGGGTGAACCTTGCGGCCGCCCTTCTTCAGGCGCTCGGCGCCGTTGCAGATCGGCAGCACCCAGTCCGAACGCATCTGAAGCTCGTCGTTCAGCGTCTTCATCGCGCGGTAGTTGAAGGTGTACTTCGACTTTTCGCCCATCGAGGCCCAGATCAGCGTCTCATGCGCGTTGGTGAAACGGGTTCCCTTGAAGTTCGGCATCGGGTTGGCCTTGCGCCAGATGATGTCGTTGAGAATCCAGAACCCCATGTCCTGCATGATCGCGCCGAGGCGGAAGATATTGTGGTACGAACCGATCACCCACAGCGAGCCGTCCGGCTTGAGCACGCGGCGCGCTTCGGTCAGCCAGTCGCGGGTGAACTGGTCGTAGGACGCGAAGCTGGAGAACTTGTCCCAATCGTTGGTGACGGCATCGACATGGCTGCCGTCGGGACGGGAAAGGTCACCGCCGAGCTGGAGGTTGTACGGCGGATCGGCGAAGACCATGTCGACGCTGGCGTCGGGGATGGAACGCATCGCCTCGATGCAGTCGCCCGGAATGATCTGGCCCAGCGGCAGAAGTTCCTTCGGCGTGGCCGCCGGCGCGACTGCGCGGATCTTCTGCTTGACGAGTATCTGGCCCATGTTTGCTCCGGGAAATTGAACTGTGGATTGACGCCCTAGTGAGTCTTTCCGGACTCAGCGTCAACCCGCGACTCGTTGGATTCCCTAGTGATTCAGGTGTTCAGCAAACAGAACAAAACGAATCCGACACAAGATGTCGAGTCATGATCGACCGAATGGACTCAAGATATGGGGGTTGTGGCCGCCGGGACTCATGCCAAAAAATATGCGCGGGCCCGCACTTTCGCGCTTATCCGCCGACCCCCGCGAGGGTCGGGAAAAACGCCCGCTGCAAGCGGATGAATCTTCTTCGAGCGACAACGCCCGCCGAAGGTTCAGAGTCCAGCCAGACCGCAGTCGATGCCGGTCATCTGCACGCTGACTTCCCATAGCCGGCGCGCCGCCTCGGCATCGCGGGCAGAAGCCTTGCGCCGGGCGATGCCCGAAGGTCCGGACATGCCGAAGAAACGCTGCGGACCGTAGTATTGGCCCGGTTCCGCAGCAGGATCGGTTGCAGCCTGGAGCGTGGGCCAAGCCCCTTGTTCCGCCGTGTTCAGCACCACGCCCGCAATCGGAAACAGCAGCCGGAAGCCCAGCGAATGGCGCCCGAGTTCGGTTGACGCGATCCCCGGATGGCAAGCGATCGCGCTTACCGGCGATCCGGCGGCACGCAGGCGCCGGTCGAGTTCCAGCAGATGGAGCAAGTTCGCCAGCTTGCTGTCGCCATAGCGCTGCCGGGCGGAGTAGCTGCGGCGCGCATCGAGATCATCCCAGTCGATCCGGCCTCGCATATGGGCAAGGCTGGCCGTGATCACGACCCGCGCGCCGTGCACTTCCGATAGCTTGGGCAGCAGCAGTCCCGTCAGCGCGAAAGGCGCAAGATGGTTCACGCCGAACTGCAATTCATGCCCCTGCACCGTGCGCTCCAGCGGAGGCACCATGAGGCCGGCATTGTTCACCAGCACGTCGAGCCGGGGCTCGTCCCGCGCGACCTGCTCGGCGCATTCCCGCACGCTGAACAGGTCCGCCTGGTCGAGCGGCACGAAGGCGAGGTTGGCGCCGGGCACTTCCATGCGGATGTGCTCCATGGCGAGGCGCGCCTTCTCCTCGTTGCGGCAGGCCATCAGCACGCGGGCGCCGTGGGCCGCCAGCACGCGCGTCGTTTCGTAGCCGATGCCGGTATTGGCGCCGGTGACGAGGAAGCACTTGCCCCCCTGCCCGGTTACGGATGCCGCAGTGAAGCCCTTCACAATGCCATCTCCAGTTGCGCCACGGGTGAGAAGCTGCGGCGATGGTGCGGTGTGGGTCCATGCAGGCGCAGCGCTTCCAGATGCTGCGCGGTGCCGTAGCCGGCGTTGCGCTCCCACCCATAGTGCGGATGCACTTCGGCCAGGCCCCTCATCAGTCGGTCACGATGTTCCTTGGCGATGATCGAGGCGGCGGAGATGCAAGGTTCCAGCGCGTCCCCGCCGACGATCGCGCGGGCCTGCCAGCGCCAGTCCGCCGTGCGCCCCATCGGCGTCAGGTTCCCGTCGATCAGAACCTCGTGCGGTTCCTCGCCCAGTGTCACGCAAAGCGCCGCAACCGCGCGGGTCATCGCCAGCATGGTCGCCCCGAAGATGTTGAGGCGATCGATCTCATCCACGTCCACCACGCCCACCGCCCATCGGCAGCGCCGCTTGATCGTGGTTTCCAGCTCTGCCCTGCGCTTGCCCGAGAGCTTCTTGGAATCGTCGAGCCCGGACGGCCGGGGCTTGCACAGCACGACCGCGCCCGCCACAACCGGCCCGGCCAATGGCCCTCGTCCTGCCTCGTCGACACCGATGACGAGACGGTTCGTTAGAGGGAGGCCAGTTTCCTTCAGGGGTGCGACCGACATGACCAAGCCGACTATCTCCAGATCGTTCCTTGCGGCGGTATCGCCCGTCGCCTTCGTCCTTGCAAGCTGCGGTGCGGCGGCCACCGGGGACAAGGCCTCGGCCGCATCCTCAGGCGATGCGCCGTTCAAGGTGGAACAGGCGGCCAGCTTCGACGAGCCCTGGGCCATGGCGATCGACAAGGCCACCGGAACGATGATCGTCACCGAGAAGAAGGGCACGATCAAGCTGCGCCTGGCGGACGGCACTCCCGGCACCGTCTCGGGCGCGCCCAAGGTCGCTTACGGCGGCCAGGGCGGCCTGGGCGACGTGATCTTCGCGCCCGACCAGAAAGGCGCCACGCTCGACGGCCGGGTGATCTACCTCAGCTGGGCGGAACCGGGAGAGAGAGACACGCGCGGCGCGGCAGTCGGCAAGGGCACCCTCTCCTGCCCGCAGCCCACGGCTTGCGCGATCCAGGGGCTCTCGGTGATCTGGCGGCAGGTGCCCAAGGTGACCGGGCAAGGCCATTACTCCCACCGCCTCGCCTTCTCGCCGGACGGCAGGTACCTCTTCGTCGCCTCGGGAGATCGGCAGAAGTTCACCCCGGCACAGGATCTCGGCGGCAATCTGGGCAAGGTCGTGCGCCTCCTGCCGGACGGCACACCCGCGCCCGGCAATCCCTATGCCGACAAGCCCGCGCCGACCAACCAGATCTGGTCCTACGGCCACCGCAATATACTCGGCCTCGCCTTCGATGACCGGGGCCGGCTCTGGGATCTTGAGCACGGACCGGCGGGCGGCGACGAACTGAACCTGGTGGCGCCGGGCAAGAACTATGGTTGGCCGCTGGTTTCGGACGGCGATCACTACGACGGCAAGCCGATCCCGCGCCACGCCACCCGCCCTGACCTTGCCGCCCCCGCGATAAGCTGGAACCCGGTGATCGCGCCGGGAGACTTCATCTTCTATTCCGGCGCGCTGTTCCCCCAGTGGAAGGGCCAGGCACTGATCGCATCGCTCACCCTGCCCGGCGTCGTCCGCGTCAGGATCGACGGTGAAAAGGCGATCGAGGAAGCCCGCTACCCGCTCGACAACCGCATCCGCGAGATCGAACAAGGCGGCGACGGCACGATCTGGCTGCTGGAAGACGGCAAGGACGGCGGTGCGGGACGGCTGCTGAAGCTGACACCGAAAACCTAAGTCGGGAAGCCGTAAGGCACGCGACCTCCAACCCCGTCATGCTGAACTTGTTTCAGCATCCATCGCGCCGATAGGGCCTCTGCCTGTGCCGAGAAATGGATGCTGAAACGAGTTCAGCATGACGGGTGAAAATAGCGAAACCTAACCGCCGGCCGACCAGCCTGTCGCCATGACGGCACCGGGACCGCGCGCGAATTGAATCGACAAATGCGCGCGTCGCACCTATCGGCGCGCGCCATGTCCGAAGCTGCCACACTCATCCCGCTCGACAATGTCGATCCCGTTCTCGTCGAGACCCTCCTCGACAGCGCTTTCGAGCCGGAGCGACACAAGCGCACCGCTTACAAGGTGCGCGCAGGGGTGGACTGGCTGCCCGGCCTCAGCTTCGCGGCGCTCGATGCGGACGAGATGCTGGTCGGTACGATCCAGTGCTGGCCGGTCGCGCTCACCGACCCGGACAGCCGCGCCCATCCGATGATCATGGTCGGCCCGGTCGCCGTCATGCCCGGACATCAGGGCCAGGGTTATGGCCAGGCGCTGATGTCGGCGGCGATGGCCGGTATCGATTCGCGCGCGCCGCTGCCGCAAGTGATGGTCGGCGATCCTGAATATTATGGCCGCTTCTGGGGCTACAGCAACGAGTGCACGCAAGGCTGGAGCCTCCCCGGCCCGTTCGAGCGCCACCGCCTGCTGGTGCGCTGCGAGAATCCCGCCGTGCTCCCGCGCGAGGGCATGCTGGGACCGTGGCTCCGGCAATGAAGAGTGACCGCTGGGCCTTGGCGCGCGGCCCCCTATCTGGCATCGGGAACCCATGCCTTATGAACCGCCGCCCGAACTGAACGCCCTCTCGCTCGGCCAGGTGGCAGAGCTGGTCGCGGCACGAAAGCTGCCGCCGGTTTCCCAATGGTCGCCGCAGCACATCGGCGAAAGCGAGATGGTCATCCGCGCCGACGGCCGCTGGTTCCATCAGGGCGGGGAGATTCGCCGTCCCGCCATGGTCCGCGCTTTCGCCTCGCTGCTGCTGCGAGACGGCGAAGGCGCACATTGGCTCGTCACCCCGGTCGAGAAGCTGGCGATCGCGGTCGAGGACGCGGCTTTCATCGCCGTCGACGTGCGACGCGACGGCGACGCGCTGGTGTTCCGGCTCAACACCGACGATCTGGTCATCGCCGGGCCGGACCATCCGATCCGCAGCGAGGGCGATCCCGAGACGCCCGCGATCTATCTGGGTGTCCGCAACGGCGCCGAAGCGCGCCTGAACCGCAGCACCTATGGTCAGCTCGTGGAGATCGCACTGGCCAGCGGCGAGGATCTGACGGTCTCCAGCCAGGGCACGACCTTCGGACTGGTCCCTGCATGAGCAGCCTGTTCGACGATGTTTCCCGACGTTTCGAAGCCGGACTGAAGGCTTCGCCGGGCGAACTCTGGATCGACCCGCGCATTCACGCGATAGAGACGTTCAAGCCCGCCGCCGTCCTCATCACCCTCACCGAGCGGCCGCGCCCGGGCATGCTGCTGCTGCACCGGCCTTCGACGATGCGCGCCCACCCCGGCCAGATCGCCTTTCCTGGTGGCCGCCTCGACCCCGACGAAACCGCGATCGAAGGCGCCCTGCGCGAAGCCGAGGAAGAACTGGGTATCCGTCCCCGCGACGTGCAGGTGATCGGCACCGGCGACCGTTACCGTACAGGTAGCGGCTACGAGATCACCCCGGTCATCGGCGTGATCCCGCCCGACCTGCCGATCATCCCGAACCCCGCCGAGGTCGCGCAATGGTTCGAAGCCCCGGCCGAATTCGTGCTCGATCCGGCCAACCAGAAAACGAAATGGATCGAAGCCGAGGGCGAACGCCACGCCTTCGTCGAGATCACTTGGTCCGATCATCGGATCTGGGGGGTTACCGGCGCGATCCTTCACAACCTTGCCCACAGGCTGAACTGGAATGACTGAGACACTGACCGCCGACTGGATGGCCCGCGAAGACCTTGCCGCGCTGGTGACCGCACTGGGTCACGACAACGCGCGCTACGTGGGCGGCGCCGTGCGCGACACCCTGCTCGGCCAGCCGGTGAAGGACATCGACATGGCCACGTCGCTGCTGCCCGAAGAGGTGATGCAGCGCCTGTGGAACGCCGATATCCGCCACGTCCCCACCGGAATCGAGCACGGCACCGTCACCGCCGTACTGCCGGGCGGCCCGGTCGAAATCACCACCCTGCGCCACGACGTTTCCACCGATGGCCGCCGCGCCACCGTGGCCTTCGCCACCGATTGGCGCGAGGATGCCGCGCGGCGCGATTTCACCATCAACGCGCTCTACGCCGATCCTGTGACGGGTGAGATCTTCGACTGGTTCGGCGGCCTTGCGGATCTGGCCTCGCGCCGCGTCCGCTTCATCGGCGATGCCTGCCAGCGCATCCGCGAAGACCACTTGCGCATCTTGCGCTACTTCCGCTTCCAGGCCCGCTTCGGTTCGGTCCCCGCGGACGCCGAGGCGGAAAGCGCCTGCTCCGAACTCGCGCCGACATTGAAGGGCCTGTCGCGCGAACGGGTGGGCATGGAGATGATGAACCTGCTTGGCCTGCCCGATCCAGCAGCGACCGTCGCACGCATGGCCGAACTCGGCGTGCTGGCCGTGATCCTGCCCGAGGCCCGGCCCGAAGCCCTGGCGGCGCTCGTCGCGGCGGAACGGGCGCAGGGCGTGGAGCCCGATGCGATCCGCCGCCTCGCCGCGCTCCTGCCCGCGCAAGTGCCGCTGGCCGAGCAGGTCGCCTCGCGCTTCCGCCTGTCGGGCGCGCAGAAGAAGCGCCTCGCCGCCGCCGCCGGCCGCTCCGAGGACGCCGGAGATGCACGCGTGCTGGCCTACCGCATGGGCATCGAAGGCGCGCTCGACCGCGTGCTGATCGCCGGGGCCGATGCCGCGCCGCTGACGGGCTGGCAGGTTCCGGCATTTCCGCTCAAGGGCGGGCAGATCGTCGCGCGCGGGGTGGGCGCCGGGCCGGAAGTCGCGCGGCTGCTGCGCCGGGTGGAAGATCGCTGGATTGCCGAAGGCTTCCCCGACGAGGCCCGCGTCTCGGCTCTGCTCGATGCGGAACTGGCAGGCCAGACTCCATGAATCTGCGCGTCACCAGGCCGTGATCCTGTCAGCATTCCGACAGGATGTTCCTGTTATGGGCCGGTGATGGACTTTCCCGAACTCCTGTCTTTCCTGGCGAGCCAGCCGCTGCTGGCATTGGCCCTGGCGGCGATTTTCGTCACCGTTCTGGGCGGATTGCTGCGCGGTCCGCTGCCCTTTTTCGGCGGCTTCATTCGCGGAATCGGCAATCTCGGCCTCGTCGCGGCACTGCTGCTGACGGTCGCGCAGGCGACCCGCCTCACCAGCGGCATGGACTTCGCCCTCCCCGGCGTCGAACTGCCGGAACTGGGCCTCTCGCGCCAGAGCGTGAGCGGCGGCGAGACTCGCGTACCGATGAAGCCCGACGGGCACTTCTGGGTCCGTGCCACGATCAACGGCGTGGAAGGCGATTTCCTTGTCGATACCGGCGCGACCCTCACCGCCATCTCGCCGCGAATGGCCAACGCCGCCGAAGTCCGCGCCCAGCCGCTGCGCCAGAATATCGCCATGCGGACGGCCAACGGTACGGTGGCGGCGCAGCTGGGCACGGTGGACGAACTGCGCTTCGGCAGCGTCGTTGCGCGTCAGCTCGACGTGGTGGTGGCGCCGGGCCTGGAGGACCAGAACGTCATCGGCATGAACCTGCTCTCGCGGCTGGCAAGCTGGCGAGTGGAGGGGCGGACGCTGATCTTGGTGCCGCACTTTCCGCAACCGGCGAAGTAGGGCAGAAATACGCAGAAATACGTCGTCCCGGACTTGATCCGGGACCGCTGGCCTAGCCACGCCCAACCCTCGGCCAGACGCTGTTCTGCAAGGTTGCGCCTAAAGGTTTGCCAGCGGTCCCGGATCAAGTCCGGGACGACGATCTAATCACATCACCCTTGAAACTTGTTGTCCCTCGGGAACCCGACCGGCGGCAGGCGGCCTGCCGCGCCGCGCGCGACCTTCCACATGACCATGTCCTTCTCGGTGCGGGTGCGGCCGCTATCGCCGCCCATCGTCCAGGACAGACCGTCCTCCAGCTTGAGCGTGATGATGTCGGACAGCCCGCCGTCGCGGTAGCGCTGGAGCGTGACGCCCTGGCCCTTGGCCATGACCGGCAGTTCCTCGAGGCTGAAGATCACCAGCTTGCGGTTGTCTCCGACCACGGCGACGTGATCGTGCTCCACCGGGATCTCTCTCACGAAGGCCAGATGCACTCCCTGCTTGGTGGACATCACCGCACGCCCCTTGCGGGTTTCGGCCAGAAGTTCGTCCGCCTCCGCCGCGAAGCCGCGTCCGACGTTCGAAGCCAGCAACAACTGCGCCTTGGGCTTGTAGGGCAGCGCCGACACGACATGCGCTTCCGCGTCGATATCGACCATGGTGCGGATCGGCTCGCCGAAGCCGCGCGCGCCGGGCAGCTTGTCTGCGCCGAGGGTGTAGAAGCGTCCGTTGTCCACCGCGATCAGGATCTTGTCGGTGGTCTGCGCGTGGAACGCGAAAGCGGGGCCGTCGCCTTCCTTGAACTTGAAGTCGCCGTCTAGCGCCACATGCCCCCTGGCCGCGCGAATCCAGCCGCGCTGAGAGAGGATAACCGTCACCGGCTCCTTCTCGATCATCGCATCCATCGAGAATTCGACCGTCGGCGTCGCCTGCGCGATCGTGGTGCGGCGGCGGCCGAGTTCGGTATCCTCGGCATAGTCCTTGCGCAGATTGGTGAGATCGCGCTTCAGCCGCGTGCGCTGCCGCGCCGGGCTTTCCAGCAGCTTGTTGAGGTCGTCCTGCTCCTTGAGCAAGTCCGCGTGCTCCTTGCGCAGCTCCATCTCCTCAAGCTTGCGCAAGCTGCGCAGGCGCATGTTGAGGATCGCTTCGGCCTGGCGGTCGGTCAGTTCGAACTCGGCCATCATCACCGGCTTGGGCTCATCCTCAGTGCGGATGATCTCGATGATCCGGTCGAGGTTGAGATAGGCAATGATGTAGCCCGCGACCAGTTCCAGCCGCGAGGCGATCTTGTCCAGCCGGTGCCGGGTGCGGCGCAGCAGGATGTCGATCTGGCTGTAGACCCATTCGGACAGCAGCAGCTTGAGACCCAGGACGCCCGGCGTGCGGTGCGAATCCAGCACGTTGAGGTTTAGCGAGAAGCGGCTCTCCAGGTCGGTCAGCCGGTAGAGGCTTTCCTTCAGCAGTTCCGGATCGACGTTGCGGCTCTTCGGTACGAAGACGATGCGAATCTGCTCGTCGCTCTCGTCGCGGATGTCTTCGAGAATGGGCAGCTTGCGATCGGCGATGAGCTGCGCGACCTGCTCGATCAGCTTGCCCTTGGCCAGCATATAGGGGATCTCGGAAATGACCAGCTGCCACTGGCCGCTGCCGAGTTTCTCGACGCCGGTTTCCTCCCAGTTGCCCGCCGCATCCTTGCCGCAGGAGAAACGTCCCCGCACGCGGAAGGCGCCCTTGCCGGTCGCGTAGGCGTGGCTGATCGCCTCGGGGCTGTCCACCACCATGCCGCCGGTCGCGAAGTCCGGGCCGTGGAAGACCTGCATGAGCTGGTCGTGTTCGGCATGGGGATTGTCGATCAGCATCATCGTGGCGTCGATGATCTCGGCAACGTTGTGGCTGGGGATCGAGGTTGCCATGCCCACGGCGATGCCGGTGGAACCGTTGGCCAGCAGGTTCGGGAACATGCCGGGGAAGATTTCCGGCTCGCTTTCCTCACCGTTGTAGGTGGGGACGAAATCGACCGTGCCTTCGTCCAGCCCTGCCATGAGATGGATGGCTGTGCGCGTCAGGCGCGCTTCGGTGTAGCGATAGGCGGCCGCGTTATCGCCGTCGATATTGCCGAAGTTGCCCTGCCCCTGCACGAGCGGGTAGCGCAGCGAGAAATCCTGGGCCAAACGGACCATGGCATCGTAGACCGAGGCGTCGCCATGGGGGTGATACTTGCCGATCACGTCACCCACGACACGGGCCGACTTCTTGTAGGCGCTAGCCGGATCGAGCTTCAACTGCCGCATCGCCCAAAGCAGGCGACGATGCACCGGCTTCAGCCCGTCACGCAGATCCGGCAGCGAACGCGCTGTAATCGTTGACAGGGCATAGACGAGATAGCGCTCTGACAGCGCGGCATCGAAGGGCGCATCGACGATGGCGTCGAACGGATCGGAATCTTCGTCGGTCGTGGTCACCATGACCAACAGACCTAGCAACGCGGCGAGCCGAGCGGAACCACCGGAACGGAAGTTTTCCGCCACTCATTCCTTTTGCAAAGCTCAGACAAAGGAGATTTCCCATGCCCAGCCGCGTTCTCATCGTCGCCACCAACGGTTTCGAGCAATCCGAACTCACCGGGCCGCGCGATGCGCTCAACCAAGCCGGCATCGAAACCGTGATCGCCAGTCCCGAAAGCGGCGAGATCAGGGGCTGGCAGCACACCGACTGGGGCGACAGCGTCAAGGTCGACGCGGCGCTGGATTCGGTAAGCGCGGACGGGTTCGATGCGCTGGTGCTGCCCGGCGGCCAGATGAACCCAGACGTGTTGCGCACGAAGCCGGAAGCCGTCCAACTGGTGCGAGACTTCCTGGACGCCGGCAAGCCCGTGGCGGCGATCTGCCATGGCCCCTGGCTACTGGTGGAAGCCGATGTCGTTCGCGGCAGGACCGTGACCAGCTGGCCCTCGATCCGCACCGATCTGCGCAATGCCGGAGCCGAGGTGGTCGATCAGGAAGTCACGGTGGATGGCCTGCTCATCACCAGCCGCAAGCCCGACGACATTCCGGCGTTTTCGCGGGCCGTGATCGAAGCGGTGCAGAACGCGACGGCAGCCGCCTAATCCCCCGTCGTCCCGGGCTTGCCCCGGGACCGCTGGCCGGGAACAGCCCAACCCACGTCAGGGCGCCGTTCCGCGAGCATGCGCCTCAAGGCCGCCAGCGGTCCCGGATCAAGTCCGGGACGACAGCCCCCACGCACATCAGCCGATCTGCATGTCACGCGAAACGCCGGGGATCCGCACTTCCAGTCCGTCCAGGGCATCAGTCAATTCTATCTGGCACGACAGGCGGCTGGTTCGCGCCACTCCGGCGGCCAGATCCAGCATGTCTTCCTCGTCCATCGAGGCAGGCTCCAGCCGGTCGAACCAATCGGGCGAGACGATGACATGGCAGGTCGAGCAGGCCATCTGGCCCTCGCACGTTCCTTCCAGTGGCATTCCCACGCCTTGCGCCACGCGCAGCAGCACGTCTCCCGTCTCGGCCTCTGCCAGGACGAGTTTTCCTTCCGCGGTCAAGAACCTAACGTTCAGCAACTCAGACTCCCTGCGCCGCTGCTGCGGCTTCTATTCGTTCGCAGGCATCCATCAGCTCCCCAAAGTCACTATATCGCCCGAATCCCAGACGGATAGAGGCTTTGGCGTCTGAATCGGACAGTCCGATCGCCTTGAGCACGTGGCTGGGCCGACCCGAACCGCTCGCGCAGGCCGAACCGGCGGAAAAGGCCAGATCGCGAAGGTCCGACATCAGGCGGCCCACATCCAGCCCCGGCAACCGCACATTGAGGTTTCCGCGCCAGCGATGCTCCGGCGAACCGTTGAGCAGCCAGCGTGAGAGCACCTCGCGTGCCGCGCTCCACAAGGTCGCAACCCTTGCCGCATCCTCATCCATGCAAGCTGCCGCCAGCTTGGCGGCAGCCCCGAACCCCGCACAAAGCGCAGGGCTCAGCGTCCCGGAACGCAAACCCTGCTCCTGCCCGCCACCGTGGATCATCGGCGCGAGTTCCACCCCGTCCCGGACCCAGAGCGCGCCGATCCCCTTGGGCCCGTAAAGCTTGTGCGCCGAAAGCGCGATCAAATCCGCGCCGCTGGGCGCTTGCAGCTTTCCCGCTCCCTGAACGGCGTCGCAGAGAAACAGCGCTCCAAGGGCATGGGCCCGTTCGGCCAGAGCCTCGGCCGGCTGGATCGTGCCGATCTCGTTGTTCACCTGCATCACCGCGACAAGGCCGACATCCGCCGGGAGCGCGGTTTCCGGATCGACCAGCCCGGCCCCGTCTACCGGCAGAACGGCGAGGCCAGGATCGATCGCCCGTGCGGTATCGAGCACGGCGGCATGTTCGATTGCGGAGACGGCCAGGCGCTTCCTTCGGCTTCCCGCCAGCGCCAGATTGATGGCCTCGGTCGCTCCCGAGGTGAAGACCACCCGCCCGCCCGAAGGCAGCAGAGCGGCCACCTGCTCCCGCGCGACTTCGACCATCGCGGCGGCAGCCCGGCCCGGCCGATGCGGACTATGCGGATTTGCGAAGCCCATGGCCTCCGGTCCGCCGAGCCAGGGCAGCATGGCGTCACGCGCCTCGGGCGCCAGCGGCGTAGTCGCCTGATAGTCGAGGTAGATCATGCGTTCACTTTGGCCCAGGCTTCGGCGAAGGCATCGAGCTGCTCCGGCGTGGTATTCCAGCCGATGCTGACCCGCACGGTGCGACGGGCGAGATCTTCCGCGATGCCGAACCGCTTGAGCACCCGGCTCTGCTTCAGCGTACCCGAAGAACAGGCGCTTCCGGCCGAAATGGCAAAGCCCGCGGCATCCATGCGGATGAGCATGGCCGTGGCCGCAAGACGCGGCGCGGCGAGTGCGAAGATATGCGAGCACGGCACGCCCGGTTGCAGAACCTCGCCGTGGCGGGCCAGCGCGTTCCTGAACTCGAAGCGCTGCTCTGCCGTAGTGGCCCAGTTCTCCCCGCCGCCCGCTTCCAGCGCGGCCGCAAGACCGAGCGCGCCCGGCAGGTTCTCGGTCCCGGCCCGATATCCGCGCTCCTGCCCGCCGCTGGGCTCGATCATGGCGAAGTCCTTCACCAGCAAGGCGCCGATACCGATCGGACCGCCAAGCTTGTGCGCCGAGAGGACGATCATGTCGGCATCCGGCAGCACCATCTTTCCCGCCGACTGCGAACAGTCCGCCAGGACCAGCCCACCCGCCTCGCGAACCCGTTCGACCAGGGGACTGGTGGCGTGGGGCAGGAGAACGGTGCCGGTCTCGGAATTGACCGACTGCACCGCCACGACGGCCCTGTCCGGCAGGGCCAGCGCATCCTTCAGGGCGTCGATGTCCACCTCGCCATCGCGCATCGGCAATTCCTGCGCGTCGGGCGCGGCACGGAACACCGCATCGTGCTCAACGGCCGAGACGAGCCGTCGCACCGCCTTCGCCCGCCCCAGACCGATAGCCAGGGCTTCGCTCGCGCCGGACGTGAAGATCACCTCGCCGTCCCAGCCGAGCGCTTTCTTCACCCGCTCGCGTGCATCCTCCAGCGCGGCGCGCGCGGCGCGGCCCTGCTTGTGCGGACTGGACGGGTTGGCCCAATGCGCGGCACCTTCCAGCCACGCCTCGCGCGCCTGAGGCAGAAGCGGCGTGGTCGCCGCATGGTCGAGATAGATCTGTTGGGCTGACATCGCTTGAAAAGTTGTTTTCGGAGCGAAGGTTTCTATATAGCGATCTTCCCTTTTTCCACTCCCGCGATGGCTGGCGAGAAAATCGCCGCCGTTTTCGCGGGAGTTTCAACAGGTCAGGTTCGCGAAACTTATGCCCGCAGTCATCTTCCCCGGACCCGAAGGTCGCCTCGAAGGCCGCTTCCAGCCGGCGCCGCGTCCGCGCGCGCCCGTAGCGATGATCCTTCACCCGCACCCACAGGCCGGCGGGACGATGAACGATCGCATCACGCAGCATCTCTACAAGACCTTCGTGGCGCGCGGCTTCGCGACCCTGCGCTTCAATTTCCGTGGCGTCGGCCGTAGCCAGGGCAGCTTCGACAACGGCGTGGGCGAACTTTCCGATGCGGCGGCGGCGCTCGACTGGGTGCAGTCGATCCATCCCGAAGCCTCGACCACCTGGATCGCCGGCTACTCGTTCGGCGCGCTGATCGGCATGCAGCTGCTGATGCGCCGCCCCGAAATTCGCGGCTTCATCTCGGTCGCACCCCCGGCGAACATGTACGACTTCTCGTTCCTGGCCCCCTGCCCCGCTTCGGGCATCCTGATCCAGGGCGCGGGCGACACCGTCGCCACCCCCGTCGCCACGCAGAAGCTGGTCGACAAGCTGCGCACGCAGAAGCACATCACCATCCACCATGACGAAATCCCGCGCGCCAACCATTTCTTCGAGAACGAAATGGACGACCTGATGCGCTCGGTCGACAATTACCTCGACATGCGCCTTGCGCCGGACTGCCCGATCAAGTGACGTGAACAGTTAGCGCCCGCACAGCGGGCGCTACGGTTCACGTCATCCTGAACTTGTTTCAGGGTCCATCGTGGTTCTGGATCTGAGACCTGTCGGGATAATCCGCCATTTCCGCGCGGAATCGGACACCTCCAGTCCAGACCGAGAAATGGACCCTGAAACAAGTTCAGGGTGACGATGCATAAAGGTTGGGCATAAAGGTTGGTTACGAACCAAAAGGCGCCGCGAGCTTACTCCGGCGCCTTTTCCGTATCCGCAGCCTTCACCAGAGACTCGCCCTCCGAGTTCGGCAATGTCCAGATCGCGACGTTTGCAATTAGCACCGCCGCCAGCACCAGCATGAGCCCCGCCTGCTTGCGATTGCCGCCCCGCCGCCAGAGCACGACCGCGCCCAGCACGAGCGCCACGATGGTCAGGGTCATCAGTGAGAGGGCAATATCCATGGTTTATCCCCTAACCCACTCCTCCGCATCGCGCGAGCGGGTTTGACAGGCGCAGTCGGCCCGGCCAGATTTCGCCGCCATGAAGAACCCTGACATGACCGCCGCATCGCTCTCGCGGCGCACCACGCTCCAACTCCTCGCCGCGGGCACCGCCGGTATGGCGCTGCCCCGCGTCGCCTGGGCCGCTGCCGCCTCGAACCAGCAGAACGCCGCTGCCCTGCTCGATTCGATCGCCTGGCGCCTGCTCGATCACAACCCCGAAGGCGCGACCGGGCTCGGCATCGATGTCGGCGCCCATGCCGCGCTGCGCGCCAAGGCGGAAGACCGCTCCTTCGCCGGCAAAGCGGCCCTGGCACAGACCCTGCGCGAAGACCTCGCCCGCGTCGAGGCATTCCCGACGGCCGGCCTCGACCATGCGACGCAGACCAGCCTTGCCGTCGTGCGCAGCGCCTACAAGACCTCGCTCGACGGCTTTGCCCAGCCCTATGGCGACGTTGCCGTGGGCGGCTGGCGCAACACGCCTTACGTCGTGATCCAGAACGTCGGCGCCTATCTCGACACGCCCAAGTTCCTCGACGCCGACCATCCGGTGAAGTCCGCCGAAGACGCCGAAGCCTATGTCTCGCGCCTCTCGCAGTTCGACAAGCAGCTCGACGGCGAACTGGAACGCATCCGCAAGGCCACGGACCAGGGCCTCGTCCCGCCCGATTTCCTGCTCGACCGCGCCATCGCGCAGATGACCAGCACGATCGAGGATGCCCGGAACAACGGCGGCGGTCTCGTTAGCTCGCTGGTGGGCCGTACCAAGACCATTCCGGGCAATTGGGAAGCCCGCGCCAAGGCCATCGTCTCCGCCGAAGTCGTGCCTGCGCTCGAACGCCAGCTTGCCGAACTCAAGCGCCAGCGCGGCCTCGCCAAGAGCGACCCCGGCATGCGCGAGCGTCCGCACGGCGCGGAATTCTACGCCTGGGCCCTGCGCGCCAGCACCACCACGCCGGTCCCTGCCGAAGACATCCACCGGCGCGGACTTGAAGAACTGGCGGCGCTGCACGCCCGCATAGATCCGATCCTGCGCAAGCTCGGCTATACCACCGGCACCGTGGGCGAACGCATGACGGCGCTGGGCACGGACAAGCGCTTCATGTTCTCCGAAGGCGATCCCGGCCGCGCCGAGATCATGGCCTTCATCCGCCACCGGATCGACTGGATCCGCGCCCAGATGCCGCGCGCCTTCCGCGATCCGGTGAAGGGCAATGTCGAAGTGCGCCGCCTGCCGCTGGCCGAGGAACCGGGCGCGCCCACCGCTTATGGCGGCGCCGGTTCGATTGACGGTTCGGTTCCGGGCAAGATGTGGATCAACTTGCGCACCACCGACCTGCACCGCAAGTATGACCTGCCAACGCTGGTCCACCACGAAGCGATTCCCGGCCACGTCTGGCAGGGCGAATACGCCAACCGCCTGCCGCTGATCCGCTCGATCCTGGCCTTCAACGCCTATTCCGAAGGATGGGCGCTATACGGCGAGCAGCTTGCCGACGAACTGGGCGCCTATGCTGACGATCCGGTCGGCCAGCTCGGCTATCTCCAGTCGATAGCCTTCCGCGCCTGCCGTATGGTGGTCGACACCGGTCTCCACTCGAAGGGCTGGACGCGCGAACAGGCTGTGCGCTTCTTCATGGAGCAGAACGGGAACAAGCGCGAGGAAGTGGTCAACGAAGTGGACCGCTACTGCTCATGGCCGGGTCAGGCCTGCGGCTACAAGATGGGCCATTCCGAGATCAACCGACAGCGCACCCGCGCCCAGCAGGCACTCGGATCGCGCTACGACTTGCGGGACTTCGACCAGGCCGTGGTCGATGGCGGCAACGTGCCGCTCGACGTGCTGGCGAAGAACATCGACAGCTATATCGCCATCCGCAAGACGGGTTGATCCGAGCTGAAGCGTTGAACGAAAACGTCGTCCCGGGCTTCGACCCGGGACCGCTGGCAATACTTGAGGCAAAGCATCGCAGAGCAGCGCCCGCACGAAAAGTGGGCGAAGCTCGGCCAGCGGTCCCGGATCAAGTCCGGGACGACGATTATCCGCCTACATTCGTGATCGCGCTCACTTCTTGCCGAAGAAGCCCTTGGCCATGTCGGTCAGGTCGTCAATGACGCTGCCGTCGCCGTCCTTGTCGAGAAAGGCCGTGAATTTCGAAGGGTCGCTGCCCACGAGGCTGGCGAACTGCGAGAGCGAGCCTTCGCCGCCGATCGCTGCGATCACCTGCTGGATGGTGCCGACCCCCAGGCCGGTCTTTTCGGCCGCCAGCTCGGCAGTATCGCCCGGTTCCTGATGTGCCAGGCCCAGGGCCGCGATTGCCTTTTCGGTCGTGCCCGTATCAAGCCCCAGCTTTGTGGCGAGGTTCGCAACATCGGGATGATCGCTGACTTGTCCAAGGATACCGTCGAATAGTCCCATGGTCATTCTCCTAGAGGGGGACCATGAAGATGCACGGTATTGATGACAAAACAAGGGGCTCCATGGCCTAAGCCAAGGAGCCTCCCTGTAATCAGGCAGAGTTTATTTCAACGCGGCATGTTCAGGCCGCGACGGGAGCCGCTATTGGCGCCGCCTTGCGAACGCCTTCGTCCACATGTTCCTCGAACTGCGCGAAGTTGTCGATGAACTGCTTTACCAGCGTCTGCGCGGTCTTGTCGTATTCCGCGCCATCGGCCCAGGCACCACGCGGATCGAGCAGCTTGTCGTCCACGCCTGGCACCGCCACCGGAACCTCGAAGCCGAAGTTCGGATCTTCCTTGAACCGCGCATCGTTGAGGCTGCCGTCGAGCGCGGCATTGAGCAGCGCGCGAGTCGCCTTGATCGGCATGCGCTTGATGCCCTCCATCGTCGCCTTGCCACCCGACCAGCCGGTATTGACCAGCCAGCACTTCACGCCGCCCTTGGCGATGCGCTCCTTGAGGAGGTTACCGTAGACCGAGGGGTGACGCGGCATGAAAGGTGCACCGAAGCAGGTGCTGAAGGTCGCTTCCGGTTCGGTTACGCCGATTTCGGTGCCGGCAACGCGCGCAGTATAGCCCGAGAGGAAGTGATACATGGCCTGATCGGGCGTGAGACGCGCGATCGGTGGCAACACACCATAGGCATCGGCGGTGAGGAAGATGATGTTCTTCGGCACCGGGCCCAGGTTCTTTTCCGAGCAGTTGGGAATGAAGTCGATCGGATAGGAACCGCGGCTGTTCTCGGCCAGCGTATTGTCGTCGAGGTCGATCTGGCGGGTGTCCGGATCGATCACCACGTTTTCCAGCACCGTGCCGAACCGCTTGGTGGTCGCGAAGATTTCCGGCTCTGCCTCGGGCGAGAGGCGGATCATCTTGGCATAGCAGCCGCCTTCGAAGTTGAACACGGCGGTGTCCGACCAGCCATGCTCGTCGTCACCGATCAGGGTGCGCGAAGCATCGGCCGAAAGCGTGGTCTTGCCGGTGCCGGAAAGGCCGAAGAACACCGCCGTGTCGCCTTCGGGGCCGATATTGGCCGAGCAGTGCATCGGCATCACGCCGCGGGTCGGCAGCAGGTAGTTGAGGATGCCGAATACCGACTTCTTCATCTCGCCCGCATAGGCCGTGCCGCCTATCAGGATCAGCTTCTCGGTGAAGTTGACCGCGATCACGGTTTCCGAGCGCGAACCGTGACGCTCTGGATCGGCGCGGAAGCTGGGCAGATCGATGATCGTATATTCCGGCTCGAAACGCTCCAGCTCGGTCTCGGTGGGACGGACCAGCAGGGTGCGGATGAACAGGTTGTGCCAGGCGAACTCGTTGATGACGCGAACGTTGACGCGGTGTTCGGGCTGCGATCCGCCGAACAGGTCCGCAACGTAAAGCTGGTCCTTCTCGGCCACGGCGGCGAGGAAATCCTGCTTCAGCGCGGCGAAGTGCTCCGGCGTCATCGGCACGTTGGTCTTGCCCCACCAGACCGTATTCTCGGTCTCGGCATCCTTGACGATGAACTTGTCCTTGGCCGAACGCCCGGTGTGCTTGCCGGTGGCCACGACGAACGGACCTTCGGCGGCGAGCACGCCTTCGCCATTTCTGATGGCCTGCTCGACCAGAGGCGCGGTGCCCAGGTTGGCCAGGATCTTCGCCCTGGTTTCTATGCCTTGGCTGGCAAGCGAATATTTAAGGGTAGCGGCCAATGTCATCTCCTCCATTGAAGGCGGGACCGGCGGGAACCGGACACGCCCCGACATTTTTGCGCAAGAATCGGCTGGCGATTATTCGCCTGCCTCCTTTTCCGTCAATTTTTTGCAAAAATAAATGGAGCGAGCGAGGTAGGACGAATGCACCCGGACCATTCCGGTGCAATTTCGGGACGAGCCGCAAACCCGTGGACGGGCCGGCGGGCCATCGCTAACTACAGCGTTCGATTGCACGGAAGGAACGCAGCGCAATCCATGGTCGAACCCAAGGCATCCTCCAGTTCCGGCACTCCAGCCGCCCCCCTACCAGGCTCCCCACCGGGCAGTACCTCCACCGACGAGATCGCGCCCGCGCGCCCTCGCCAGCAGTCGATCGCGCTGGTGGATGACGATCGCAATATCCTCACCACGGTATCGATCGGCCTCCAGGCCGAAGGCTTTGCCACGCGTCTCTACACCGATGGCGAAACCGCGCTGAAAGCCCTGACGGACAATCCGCCGGACCTGGCCATCTTCGACATCAAGATGCCGCGCATGGACGGGTTGCACCTGCTCCAGGCCCTGCGGGAACAATCCAGCCTGCCGGTGATCTTCCTCACCTCGAAGGACGAAGAGCCCGACGAGGCGCTTGGCCTGGCCATGGGCGCGGACGACTACATCACCAAGCCGTTCAGCCAACGCCTGCTCGTCGCCCGCATCCGCGCCATCCTTCGTCGCAGCGAATTGGCCAGGGCCGGAACCGAGGAAACCGTTCAGGAGAACCTGCCCGATCCGGTCGTGCGCGGCCGGCTCAGCCTCGATCCGGCACGCCATCAGGTGACCTGGAACGGCGAGCCGGTTTCCCTGACCGTCACCGAGTTCCTGATCCTGGAAGCCCTGTCCCTGCGGCCCGGCGTGGTGAAAAGCCGCAACCAGCTGATGGACGCGGCCTACAGCGAGGACGTCTACGTCGACGACCGCACGATCGACAGCCATATAAAACGCCTGCGCCGCAAGTTCCGGGCGGTCGATCCGGAATTCTCCGCCATCGATACGCTCTACGGCGCCGGCTATTCCTTCACCGATGGCTAAAGGCGACGCGCCCCAACGCAAGCGCAAGCGCCGCAAGGCCTCCTTGCCGATCAGGCTGGGATTGTCCTGGCGCGTCTCGCTGACGGCGCGCATCCTGGCCGTGAACGTGATCGCGCTGGCCCTCCTCGCCGGCAGCCTGTTCTATATCGATTCCTATCGCCGGGAGCTGCTGGACGAACGCTTCCGCCTCGCCCGCGCGGAAGCCGAGGTAGTCGCCATCGCCCTGGCCGAAGAAAACCTCGAACACCGGCGCGACCTCATCGCGCGGATCGGATCGGGCCAGGCGCTGCGGTTGCGGCTCTTCGATGGCAAGGGCGCGCTCGTGGCGGACAGTTTCGCCCTTGCCAAGCCGTCCTACACCCTTGTCGATCCCGCCAGCGAACCCTGGTTTCAGGATGCCGCCCGCGCGCTCGACAAGGGCATGGACTGGGTGCTCGGATCGCCGCCGGTGGCGGATTATCACGACGCACCAGGTGCCGGCGCATCGGCCTGGCCGGAAGTGGCCGCAACGCTCGCCAGCGGGCGCACGGAAGTGAGCCACAAGGCCGCGCCGGACCGCACGCCCGTGATCATCGCGGCAACCCCGGTCGGCAAGGGCGGCGAAGCGCTCCTCGTCACGCGCAACGCCCGCGACATCACCGAAAACGTCCGCATGGCGCGGCAGACGCTCGCGATCATCGTCGGCGCGGCGCTTACGGTGTCGATCCTGCTCTCGCTGTTTCTGGCCCGCACCATCGTGGAGCCACTGCGCAAGCTGGTGCGCTCCGCCGTACGCGTGCGCCTGGGGCGGGATCGCAGCGTGGTGGTCCCGCGCCTGCCGGACCGGCGCGACGAGATCGGCCTGCTTGCCCGCGCCATCTCCGACATGAGCGGCGCCTTGCGGCAACGCATCGACGCCGTGGAGAGCTTTGCCGCCGACGTCGCGCACGAGTTGAAGAACCCCCTCACCAGCCTGCGCAGCGCACTCGAAAATCTCGACCGTGTCGACGATCCGGCGCTGCGCCGCCAGCTTCTAGGCATCGCCAAGGACGACGTGCGGAGAATCGATTTCTTGGTGACCGAGATCGCTGACGCCAGCCGCATCGACGGCGAACTCAGCCGGACGACCTTCGAGCCGGTAGACATGCTGCGCCTGGTCCGCGCGCTGGTGGCGGAGCGCGAGCAGCGCGGCGTCAACGGCGCCTGTCCCATTCAGGTGACCCGCGAGGCCGATGGCCCGCTTTTCGTCGCAGGCGACGCCCCGCGCCTGGAGCGCGTGCTCCAGAACCTGCTGGACAATGCGATTTCTTTCTCACCGGAAGGCACCCCGATCGAAGTCGCAGTCGGTCGCAATGAAGGCCGCATCACGCTCTCCGTCTCCGACCACGGCCCCGGCATCCCGGAAGGAGCACGGGAAAAGATCTTCGAGCGCTTCCATTCGCTGCGCCCCACCAGCGAAGAGTTCGGAAAGCACTCCGGCCTCGGCCTCGCGATCGCGCGCACCATCGTGGAAGCCCACTATGGAAAGCTGCGGGCGACCGATCGGACCGACGGCAAGCAGGGCGCGCGCCTGCTGATCTCACTTCCCGCCTGGCTGGGGGAATGACGATGACGGATGCTTTTACCCGGCAATCGACCTGCGTGGCGATCAAGGACCGGGCCGTGCTGATCGAGGGCGCATCCGGCACGGGCAAGTCCAGCCTTGCGCTGGCTCTGATCGATCGCGGCGCGCAACTTATCGGGGATGATGGCGTGCTCCTTGGGAAACGCCACGGTCGCCTCCACGCCCAGCCCCATCCGAACACGCGCGGCCTGTTGGAAGTGCGCAATCTGGGCATACTGCCCTTCGCTTGCCGGGACGAAGCTCCGGTGGCCCTTGTCGTCACGCTCGATGACGGGGCGCCAAGGTTCATCGAAGCGGCGGACAGCCTCGTCATCGACGGTGTTTCGCTTCCTGCCCTGCGCCTATGGCCCCACGCCGGACCGCTGGCGCTGAAGGTGGAGCTGGCCTTGTTGCATTATGGCCTCACCTAGTGACAACCTGTAGGATCGCCTCTTTTCTTTCCCGGCAGCCGGGCGCAAACACCCCCCGATGCAGGACAATCTTCCCCCCGAGACGGCTCCCGAAGCTGTAGAACGAGCCCATCGCCAGAAAGTGCTGCTGGTCACCGGCATGCTGGGTGCCGGCAAGACCACGGTCCTGCGCGTGCTGGAGGATCTCGGCTGGGAAATCATCGACAATTTCCCGGTGCGCCTGCTGGAACGCATGATCGAGGGCAAGCCCTCGGACGACCCCTCGCCGCTGGCGATCGGTTTCGATTGCCGCACGCGCGGCTTCAATCCGGAGCGGGTCATCGCCCAGGTGAAGGCCCTGGGCGAGCGGCAGGATCTCGAGGTCACCACGCTGTTCCTCGACTGTTCGAGCAAGGAACTCGAACGCCGCTTCAACGAAACCCGCCGGCGCCATGTCCTCGCGGCCGACGGCCCGGTGGATAGCGGCATCCGCGCCGAGCGTGAGCTTTTGGCGCCCCTTCGGCGCTGGGCGGACATTCTCGTCGAAACAACCGAATTCACATCTAACGACCTGCAACGTGCGATTCGCGAACGCTTCGCCACGGACGAGCCGGAAGACCTCACGATCACGATCTCCAGCTTCGGCTTTTCACGCGGGATGCCCCCACTGGCCGACTTCGTTTTCGACATGCGTTTCGTAAACAACCCACATTGGGATTCCGAACTGCGCCCGATGACCGGACAGGACGCTCCGGTGGGCGATTACATCCGCACCGATCCCGCATTCGATGAAGCTTTTGCGCGGATTCGCGACCTTCTTCTGCTGCTGCTTCCGCGTTATCGCACCCAGGGCAAGGCCTATGTGCATATCGCCTTCGGATGTACCGGAGGGCGACACCGCTCCGTTTTTACGGCCGAGCAGATGGCTGCGGCCTTGCGCGAAGCAGGATTTTCGCCCACATTGTTGCATCGCAACCTGGGCTCGCGGGCTGCTGATCTTCTCGAGGGGGGAAAGTCTCGAAGGGGTCCGGTAGCGTGAAAGAAGATTATATAACCCGGTCGCATTCGCAGGAAATTCGGAGCCTAATCCCAGCATGATCGGCATGATCCTGGTCACTCACGGCAATCTTGCCGAGGAATTCGTACACGCGATGGAACACGTCGTCGGAGACCAGTCGGCGGTGGCTACCGTCTGCATCGGTCCCAATGATGACATGGAACGTCGTCGCAGCGAGATCGCCCAAGCCATCACGGCCGTCGACAGCGGCGAAGGCGTCATCATCCTCACCGACCTGTTCGGGGGTACGCCTTCCAACCTCGCCATCTCGCTGATGCAGGCCGGCAAGGTGGAAGTTATCGCCGGAATCAACCTGCCCATGCTGATTCGCCTGGCCAAGGCGCGCGCCTGCATGTCAGTGCGCGATGCCGCCGCCGCCGCGCGCGATGCCGGCCGCAACTACATCACGATCGCCAGCGAATACCTGGGGCAAGACGCCGCATGAGCGATTTCCGCGAGACGGTTCTCATCGTCAACAAGCGCGGCCTGCACGCCCGCGCGAGTGCCAAGTTCGTCAACCATGTCGCCGAACTGCCGGAATCGGTATTCGTCACGGTCGGGAAAGACGGCACCGAAGCAGCCGGCAATTCCATCCTTGGCCTGATGATGCTGGGCGCCGCCAAGGGCGACAGCATCGAGATCGCCTGCAAGGGCGACGGCGCGCAGGATGCTCTTGCCGTTCTGGCCACGCTTGTGCGCGACGGTTTCGGCGAAGAATGACCCCTGCCGACCGCGCGGCTTACCGCCGCACCATTACCGGTTTCTCGAACCCGCTGGTAAAATTCCTGCGCTCCCTGCGCGAGAAGAAGCACCGCAAGCGGGAACAGCGCTTCCTGGCTGAGGGCCTGCGCCTGCTCACCGATGCGCGCGAATGCGGCATCGTGCCCGAAATGCTTGTTATGGCCATCGGCCGCGATCCGCATCCCCTGCTCGACACGCTTGAAGAAGCCGTTGCCGCCGCAGGGGGGGAGATCGTCGAGATGGACGTGGAGATTCTTGCCAAGGTGACCGGCAAGGAAAACCCGCAGGCAGTCGCCGGTGTCTTTGCCGAGTTCGACACGCGGATCGCCAACCTCGACCGGGCCGCGGCGCCGATCTGGCTGGTCGCGCAGGCCCTGCGCGATCCCGGCAACCTCGGCACCATGCTCCGCACCGGCGACGCGGTTGGAGCGGGTGGGCTGATCCTCCTCGACGACTGCGCCGATCCTTTTTCCGTGGAAGCCGTTCGCGCCAGCATGGGCGCGATCTTCACGCAGAAAATCGCCATAGCCCGCTGGGACGAGTTCCATGACTGGCTACGGGCAGGCGACGGGCAACTCGTGGCCGCCTCGCTGCGCGACCCCACCGACTATCGGCTAGCGCCCTATGCCGCGCCCTGCTTCCTGATGGTGGGCAACGAATCGCAAGGCTTGCCGCAAGCTTACGAGGAAGCCTGCGACCTGCGCGTCACCATCCCCATGCGCGGCCGGGCCGACAGCCTCAACGCCGCCGTGGCCGGCGCCGTGCTCGCCTACGAAGCTTTGGCGCATCTTGAGGGCGATACCTGAGCGGTACGTTCATCCGGGCATCATCTGGGATGTGTAGAGTGGCGCGATCATGCGCGCCGTTTTATTTTCATGTTGCCTCCTCTCCCCAATCGCTGCCTTCTGCGTGGCATCCTGCTCCGTGGAAGGAGAGGATTCGCCCCTCGCCCGAACGACCTGGCGATTCGCCCTGATCGATGGCCAAAGGCCCGATTCCAATGATGCCAGCCTGACCTTCGAAGGTCGCAAGGTGGGCGTGCAGGTCGGCTGCAACCGCATGGACGGTCCGTGGCGCATCGACGAGGAGCGCCTGATCGCGGGGCCCCTCGCGCTTACCGAAATGACCTGCACGATTCCGGCCTGGGACCAGGAAAAGGCCGTCAACGCTCTGCTTGTGGCGACGCCGCGCTTTGCCATCGAAGGCAACCACATGATCCTGCAATCGAGCGGTCACACCGCCGAACTCGTGCGCGAAGGCGGGCCGATGGAACGCCCCACCCGCACCGCCGGGAACTGACCCTTATTCCGCGATTTCGGGCAGGATATTCTACTGCGAGGGTGGGCTTTCGGCGATTGCCTCGATCTCTTCCGTAACGGCCTCCGAACCATAACGCGGCGTCGATTCGATCTGCGGCACATCGTCGATCTCGCGCTTGCCGATCTCGATGTGCTTGTCCCGCAGGCGGCGGCCGGAACTGAGCACGTTGCGTTCGAAGCTGCCGACGAACTTGTTGTAGTTGTTGACCGCCGATTCGAGTCCGTTGCCTACCCGCTTCAGATGTTCGCTCGCAGTCGCCAAACGATCGTAAAGTTCGCCGCCCATCCTGCCGATTTCGCGCGCCTCGCGAGCAAGGCCATCCTGCCGCCAGACTTGCGCCACGGTCCGCGCAATCGCGACGAGGTTGGTGGGTGTAGCCAGCAAAACCTTGTTACGGAATGCGAAATCCCAGAGTTCCGGATCCTGCTCCAGTGCCGCAGCCACGAAATGCTCACCCGGCACGAACATGACGACATAGTCCGGCGCATCCTCGAACTGGCTCTGATAGCTCTTGGCGCCCAGAGTCTGCACGTGATTGCGCATCGAGGCGACATGCTGACGCAGCGCGGCATCGCGGGCGACCTCATCCTGCGCTTCGAAAGCCTCCTGATAGGCGTTGAGCGAAACCTTGGCATCGATCACCAGCCGCTTCTGGCCGGGAATGTTGACGATCGCGTCGGGGCGAAGACGCCCTTCCTCGGTATCGATCGAGTGCTCGGTAACGAAATCGGTATGTTCGGACAGACCGCATTGCTCCAGCACGTTGCGGAGCTGCTGTTCGCCCCAGCGCCCGCGCGCCTTGGGTGCATTGCGTAGCGAATTGCCAAGCCGCTGCGCCTCTTCGCGCACCTTTTCCTGCCCTTCGCGCATCGACTGGATCAGGCCCGTAAGCTGGCCGAAGGAATCGACTCGCTTGGCCTCCAGCGCGGACACCTGCTGCTCGTAGGACTTCAGCCGCTCGCCAACCGGCGCAAGCAGCGTGGCGATACGCTCGGCATTGGCCTTTTCGCTTTCCTCGAACCGCGCACCTGCGCGCCGCAGGAAGGCGTCCTGAGCGCCGGCCAGCACTTTGGCCCCGGCATTCTCGAACTCCTTCCGCAACGCTTCCTGCGCTTCGAGAAGAAGGCGTTTCTGCTCGTCGAAATTGGCGGACTTCTCTCGCAGCGTCGCCAGTTCCGAAGCCAGCTCGCGCTGTTCGCGGCGTAAGGCATCGACGATACCGGAATGTTCCGCACGGGTGCGTTCGAGAACCTGCGTCAGTTCGCCGCGCGTGCGATCGAGCAGCTGTACATGCTCGAATCGCAGTCGCTCAACCGTCTCGCCGTGCTCCTTGCGCAGCCCATCCACCGCCAAGCCATGGTCGATACGGGCGCGCTCAAGAGCATCGGCGAGATCGTCGGCACGGGTGGCACGCTCCGTAGCGCTCGCAAGATCGCGGATGGCGGCCCGGAAGCGCTCGTCCAGATCGCGCGCTTCCCGGTCGCGCGCTTCGTGCCTTGACCGCCATTCGGCGACCGGCCGGGAACCGAAGAACCAGCCGGCCCCAAGACCGACGACGAGCGCAAAAATGGCGATTACTGCTGTTTCCATTATTTCCCACTCCACAGGTGCCGCTGGGTTTCCCCAGCGGCAGAGCTGTGTTGGCTTCAGAGCATTCTCTGAAGATCGTGAAGAGCGTCCGATTCGTTGGCAAACCCTGTCCTGGAAGAAGCCACAATGGCTCCTGTGCAGTTCAAGATCAGCCAATGAACGCCATCATTCAGCCAACACAGAGAATAGAGCCGGTGATTCACGGCCGTTTTCCTTTCTGTGTTGCGAGCTGACTGCTTAGTTCGACGCTTCGCTGACGTTATCGCTCTTCACGCTATGTCTCGGTGGCTAAGCTCTTATCGAGGGATGCGCTTCGTTCGAAAAGATTCAACTAAGTTCGTGGGACCTTACAGCCTCAAGTTTCCTTGAACCAATCTGCTCTTGATTGGTGACTGCACACTACCGGAACGGACCATGAACGCAAGCGGGCCGTGGAATTATCCACGGCCCGCAGAAAATGCTCGCTTTAGAATTGGATCAAGCTGCCTTGCGCAGCTTGTCCAGCTTCTTGAGCGCCATCTGCCGCTTGAGGCGCGACAGGTGGTCGATGAAGAGAATGCCTTCGAGATGATCCATCTCGTGCTGGAGACAGGTGGCCATCAGGCCGTCCATGTCTTCCTCGTGGACGGTGCCGTCGAGATCCTGCCAGCGGGCGCGGATTCGCGAGGGACGTTCGACGTCCGCGTAGATCTCCGGAACCGAAAGGCAGCCTTCCTGGTAGACGGTATGATCTTCCGAAGGATCGAGGATCTCCGGATTGATGAAGATCCGGGGCTCGTTCCTGGTCGGCTGGTGCGTGTGGTGATGGCCGCCGTGGGCGGTGCACACTTCCGGCTCGGCATCCTCGTCGTCCGGCTGGAGATCGATCACCAGCACGCGCAGCGGCACGCCCACCTGAATAGCGGCAAGGCCGATGCCCGGCGCGTCGTACATGGTTTCGAACATGTCCTCGACGAGCGTCTTCAACTCGTCATCGAACTTTTCGACGGGGACCGAAACCTGCTTGAGACGCGGATCGGGAACTTCGAGGATTTCACGGATAGCCATGGTTGGCAAATAGGCGCGATGGCCGATTCCCGCAAGATGGACGCTTCGATGACAGTAATCGGGACGAAGATCCTACAATACCGGACGGCGCGCCCGGATCGCCTGAGCCAGCGTGCCCTCGTCCAGATAGTCCAGCTCTCCACCGACCGGAAGGCCGTGGGCGAGCTGCGTGATCCGTACTGGAAGCCCTTCAAGGCGCTCGGCAATATAGTGCGCGGTCGTTTGCCCTTCGAGCGTGGCGTTCATGGCCAGCACGACCTCGTCGATGCCCCCCTCTCCCACGCGGCTTAAAAGGCGGTCGATCGTCAGATCTTCCGGCCGCACCCCGTCGAGCGCGGACAGCCTGCCGCCGAGTACGTGGTATCGCCCGGTGAACAGGTGCGCGCGGTCCAGGGCCCAGAGATCCGCCACTTCCTCCACCACGCAAAGCGAGGTCCGGTCGCGGCGCGGATCGGCGCAGATGCCGCAAGGGTTGGTCGTGTCGATGTTGCCGCATGCCTGGCACTCGACGAGCGCTTCCCTCACGGCCGCCAACGCATCCACCAATTGCACCAGCGACGTCTCTCGACGCTTGATCAGCCAAAGTACCGCGCGGCGGGCGGAACGGGGGCCGAGGCCGGGAAGCCGCGACAGTGCGGCGGTAAGCGTCTCGATCTCTTGCGATGCCATGGCGCCGGAGATAGGGCCTTCGCAGCCTTAGAGGAAGTGTTTCGGAGAATTCCCCACACCATGCGCATCGTCTTCATGGGAACGCCGGATTTTGCGGTGCCCGCTCTCGTCGCACTGGTCGAAGCCGGACACGAAGTCGTGGCCGCCTATAGCCAGCCCCCTCGCCCCGGCGGCCGTCGCGGCAAGGAACTGACGCCCTCGCCCGTCCACAAGGAAGCGGAGGCGCGCGGGATCGAGGTGCGCCATCCCGTCTCGCTCAAGGGCGCGGACGAGCAGGCCGCGTTCGCCGCACTGGAAGCGGACATCGCCGTAGTGGCGGCTTACGGCCTGCTTTTGCCGCAGGCGGTGCTCGATGCGCCGCGCCTCGGCTGCCTGAACATCCACGCCTCGATCCTGCCGCGCTGGCGCGGCGCCGCACCGATCCAGCGCGCGATCCTCGCCGGGGATCCGACCACCGGCGTGACGATCATGCAGATGGAAGCGGGGCTCGACACAGGCCCGATGCTGGCCACGCTGCGCACCACGATCGACCGCAAGACCGCAGGCGAACTCACTGCGGAGCTGGCCGACAAAGGCGCCCAGCTCATGGTCGGCACCCTGCGCGATCTGGCCGTTCATCGCGCCGTCACCCAGCCGGAGCAGGGCGTCACTTACGCAAAGAAGATCGACAAGGCCGAGGCCCGGATCGACTTCGCGCAGGACGCCGAGCAGGTGGAACGGCAGATACGGGCGTTCATGCCTGCGCCAGGCGCCTTCTTCGAACTGGAGGGAGAGCGCTACAAGGTATTGGCGGCCGATCCGGTCGACGCCTCGGGCGAGCCCGGCGTGACGTTGGACGATTCGCTCACGATCGCCTGCGGCAAGGGCGCGATCCGTGTCACCCGTATCCAGCGCGCAGGCAAGCCGGCCATGGACAGCGCCGACTTGCTGCGCGGGCGGCCGATTCCGGCCGGCACCCGCCTGGGCTGAGCGTCAGGTCCGTTCGGGCGATCCGCGCGCGGGAAGCTGGCGAACGGGGGGCGCCTCGCTCGCCCAGCGTTCCTGCGCTTCACGAACCCGCTCGGCGGCCTTCGCCCAGCCTTCCGGCGATTTGTCCCGCACGCGGATGTCGAAGGCATCCGTAGCGCGAAACTCCAGGACTTCCGCGCCCTCAGGCCCGGCGACATAGGCATAGGGTACCGCGCTACCGACGAAGAAGCCGTCCCCTGCGAACAGTGTCTCGGTGCCCAATTCCACGCTTCCGGCGACGATGTAATAGAGGCAGTCGCAGTCGTGGCTATGGAGTGGCAGCGTGAACCCGCTCTTGAGCATGAGCCGCGCGAGGCTCATGCCCGGCCTGCGATAGGGCACGTCCACCCGTTCGCCCGTCTCCGGACCGGCCCCGGCGAACAGCGGGAGCGCTGCGATCATGTTCGGCGCTTCGCCCGCCAGGGTCATGCAGCCGCATTCGTCCAGCGAAGGCGCGTCGCAACCCCGGAAAATCTCGAAACGCGGTGCTTCCTCGGCCATCCGCCGCTCTCCCCATCTGCCTGCTGTCTGTCCGAAACGAGGATGCGCCCCTTCCCGCCTTGCGCCAAGCCGTTTGCAGCGGCCGCGCAGTCCTGTATCGGCGGCGCGATGACCCGCTTTGCCCTTACTCTCGAATTCGACGGCGCCCCCTACATGGGCCTCCAGCGCCAGGCCCATGGCCCCTCGGTGCAGCAGAGCGTCGAGGAAGCGGCTTTTGCCCTGACCGGCGAGACCACGAGCATGCATGCCGCCGGCCGGACCGACGCGGGGGTTCATGCGCTGGGCATGAAGGCGCATATCGACATCGCCAAGCCGTTCACGCCGTTTCAGTTCATGGAGGGCATGAACGCCCGGCTGCGGCCTCATCCCATTGCCGTCGTCGCCTGCGAGATCGTGCCGGACGATTGGCATGCCCGGTTCGCCTGCGTGGGCCGCGCCTACATCTACCGCATCGCCAACCGCCGTGCGCCGCTTACTCTGGAACGCGGCAAGGCCTGGCAGGTGGCCAAGCCGCTGGACGAAACCGCCATGCACCGCGCCGCGCAGATGCTGGTGGGACTGCACGACTTCACCACTTTCCGCTCTACGCACTGCCAGTCGCAAAGCCCGCTCAAGACGCTCGATCGTCTGGACGTGCGGCGCGAGGGCGAGATGGTGCTGATCGAGGCCGAAGCGCGCAGCTTCCTGCACCATCAGGTCCGCTCGATGGTGGGATGCCTTGCGCTGGTAGGGATGGGACGCTGGCAGGAGCGGCAGGTTGCCGAGGCGCTGGAAGCCCGCAACCGGCAGGCGCTGGGGCTCAATTCGCCGCCGGACGGGCTCTATTTCGTGAAGGCGATCTACCCGGAGGCTTGACCCCCGAGGCTTTACTCCGGGTCCCCAAACGAAAAAGGGAGGCCACGGCCTCCCTTTTCCATATCGTATCGGCCGGGCTTCAAACCTTGCCGACGACGCTTTCCGGCAGGTCGTTGCCGAAGACGCGCTGGTAGTATTCGGCCACCATCACCCGCTCGGTCTCGTCGCACTTATTGAGGAACGAGAGGCGGAAGGCGAAGCCCACGTCCTTGAAGATTCCCGAATTCTGCGCCCAGGTGATGACGGTACGCGGGCTCATCACTGTCGAGATGTCACCGTTCATGAAGCCCTGGCGGGTGAAGTCCGCCACCTTGACCATGTTCGAGATGGTCTTGGCGTCCACCTGCGGCACCTTTTTCGAGACGATTTCGGTCTCGACCGGCTCGGGCAGGTAATTGAGGCCGACCACCAGGTTCCAGCGGTCCATCTGGCCCTGGTTGATCTGCTGGGTGCCGTGATAGAGGCCCGAAGTGTCGCCAAGGCCCACCGTATTGGCGGTGGCGAAGAGGCGGAAGTTGCGATCCGGGCGGATCACGCGGTTCTGGTCGAGCAGGGTCAGCTTGCCCTCGGTTTCGAGGATGCGCTGGATCACGAACATCACGTCCGGGCGGCCCGCGTCATATTCGTCGAACACCAGCGCCACCGGGTGCTGGAGCGCCCAGGGCAGCAGGCCTTCGCGGAATTCGGTGACCTGAAGACCGTCGCGCAGGACGATGGCGTCGCGGCCGATCAGGTCGATACGGCTGATATGCGCGTCGAGGTTGATGCGGATGCACGGCCACTTGAGTCGCGCGGCAACCTGCTCGATGTGGGTCGACTTGCCGGTGCCATGATAGCCCTGCACCATGACGCGGCGATTGTAGGCAAAGCCCGCCAGGATCGCGAGAGTGGTGTCCGGGTCGAAGACGTAAGTCTCGTCGAGATCGGGCACGCGCTCGTCGGCGACGGAGAAGGCGGGCACCTTCCAGTCGATATCGATTCCGAAGGTCTCGCGCACGTCGAGTTCGATGTCGGGAGCAGCCAGCACGGTGGCGTCACGATTCTCGGCTTTCATGGTCTCGGTCTCAGTCATCGTTGCACCCGCGTAGACAAGCGGGCGCTGCACCGCAACAGGCTTTGCGGTTTATCGGGAATGCGGTGGGAGGAAACAGAGCAGGGATCGGAAAAACGGCGCCCGGATCGCATTCGTCAAAAGAAGAAAGGGTTCGCGCAAAGGCGCGGAGGCGCAAAGAGATTGATCTTTCGGCGAAGCCGCTCTGCGTCTCTACATCGTGGCTACCGCCATGCTCTAGCGCTGCCGAGCACCTGAGGCCTTGCGCAACACCTTTGCGCCTCTGCGCCTTTGCGCGAACTCCTCCTGCTCTTCTTCCGTCAGCCTTTCAGCGGTGTGCCTTACCCCAGATCGCAACAGTCTCCCTGCCCTAACTGTGCGCTTTTCCGAATGCCCGCGTACCGTAAAGTTTCGCGGCGACAATCGAGGCCAGCGGGGCAAGGCTGGAGGCGCGTAAAACGTAGAACGCAAGAAATTCGTCAGGATAGACGGGACCGGCGAACCCCGATTGAAGTGCGTCGATAAATATGCCCGTTCCAATGTAAACAAAAGGCAGGCTTGAAAGCGCGACTATAGCGACACGAGCTACTTTGAGGCCGGAAGTTCCTCGGAAGTACATGCCCAGCCCCAGAAACAGGAACGTCATTACCGCAACCGGAACGATCACATATAATGCCCCGTCCATTATGCCGCGAATAAAGACGCCCATAATCCTCGACATACGGCCTCCGATCCTTGAACCGGAAAATATGTTGCTCAACCATAGCGGTTAAGAAAGCTTCCCAGGCAAGGCGAACAGATCGATAAATCTCGCAGCGAGCGCCCCATCTCCTGCAACTGAGAGCCTCCCGCCCGCCTCGTCCACCGACCGCTTGCCGTAGAATACCGGTAGGTAATCGGTGGCCGTCTCCGCCGAAAAGCGGAGGTCCGGCGCAGGCACGTCTTCTCCGGCAGGCGCGATCCGCAGCTCGCCTTGCCCCAGCGTCCCCGCGAAACGAGCCGCACCCACCTCGAACAGCACCCGCAGTTCCAGATCGCCGATCCGCTCGGGCACTAGCATCGTCCGCAGTGAGAGCATGAACGCCACCGGCGTCAGCGGCAGCATCGGATCATGACCCGGTGATCGCACCGCCCAGCGGCCGAGCTCCTGCATGACCGGCTCCAGCGCCAGCCCCCATTCCGTCAGCGCATAGACCTGGACCGAGGCCGGCGGCGGTAGTGTCACGCGGCGCACGATCCCGGTCCCCTCCAGGCTGGCGAGCCGCTCGGTCAGCACTTTGGCGCTGAGGCCGGGCAGCGCGGCGCGCAGACCGTTGAAGCGGCGCGGCCCGAGCATCATTTCGCGGATGATCGGCAAGGTCCAACGCTCACCGACGAGTTCCATCGCGAACGCCGCTCCGCAAGCGTCGCGATACCAGCGGCCGTGAGGCGTCGCCTGACCATCATCAGGTGACCGCTGCCTTGTGCGTGACCCAGTTTCTTTTTCAAACTTCATGGTTGCTTTTTGTAACCTGAATTGTCAGGCTCCCGCAATAACGAATCGCTCCCGGCACGCGCGCAATCGCACCGGAGAGAGAATCCGATCGCACCGGAGAGAGAATCGATGCCGCAATGCGATTCCGCCTCGACCGTCCTGACGGCCTATGCAGACGTCCCCGCGCCGGTTCGCGGGCAAGTCCGCGACTTGCGGATCCGTTGGGCCCTCCAGGAAATCGACAGGGACTACCGGGTGGACCTGCTGGACGTGTTCAAGCCCCGTCCTGACAGCTACAAGGCCTGGCAACCGTTCGGCCAGGTGCCCGCTTTCGACGACGGCCAGCACCAATTGTTCGAAAGCGGCGCCATCCTGCTCTATCTTGGCGAGCAGGACGCCCGGCTGCTTCCCGTCGATCCCGCAGCCCGCTGGCAGGCGATCACGTGGCTCTTCGCGGCGCTCAACAGCGTGGAGCCCTTCGTGGCGCAGATCGCGATGCTCGACCTGTTCCAAGCCGGAAAGCCCTGGGCCGCGGAGGCGCGGCCAAGCGCGGTCAAGCTGCTGACGGCCCGCCTCGTCGATTTGCAGACGGCGCTGGGGGAACGGGACTGCCTGGCAGGTTCCTTTTCCATCGCCGACATCCTCATGGTCACCGTGCTGCGCATCCTCGACCATACACCGATCCTCCAGGACTACCCCGCGCTCGCCGCCTACAAGGCGCGTGGGGAAAACCGCCCCGCCTTTCGCCGGGCACATGCAGAACAACTCGAAAGCTACGCCTCTCCCGCCAACTAGGAGAATAGCCATGCCTTATATCGATGGTTTCGTGCTTGCCGTACCGCTTGCCAACAAGGACAAGTTCATCGCCCATGCCCGGGAGATGGACGAGTACTTCCTGGAATACGGCGCCACCCGCGTTGTCGAATGCTGGGGCGACGATATCCAGCACGGCAAGCAGACCGACTTCTTCCGCTCGGTGGAAGCCAAGGAAGACGAAACGGTGTGTTTCAGCTGGATCGAGTGGCCCGACAAGGAGACGCGCGACAGGCAGATGGGCCTGCTCATGGAACTCATGAAGAACGATCCCCGCTTCGATCCGGCCACCAACCCGCCACCTTTCGACGGCAAGCGCATGATCTTCGGCGGGTTCGACGCCGTTCTCGAGCTGCCCGCCAGCCGATCGGGAGAATGAGCGTGGCCAATCCCGTAGGAAGCTTCATCTGGTACGAACTGCTGACCAGCGATGTCGAGGGCGCGGCGGCGTTCTATCGCGAGGTGGTCGGCTGGACCATCGCCACCCACTCCGATCCGGAATCATCCGGCGGCCTGGACTACCGCATGATCGTCCGTGACGACGGCGGCATGGCAGGCGGGGCGATGCAGATCACCGAGGACATGGCGGAGGGTGGAGCGCGGCCGATCTGGCTGCCTTATCTCTACGTCGAGAACGTGGACGCGGAAGTCGAGGCGATCACGGCGGAGGGCGGCAAAGTGCAGATGCCCGCCACCGACCTGCCCGTCGGCCGCATCGCCATGGTCGCCGATCCGCAGGGCGTGCCGATCTACCTGATGAAGCCGATCCCGCCCGCCGACCGGCCCGACGCGGCCAGCGACGTGTTCTCCGTATCCGAAAACCAGCGAGTGCGCTGGAACGAACTGGCCAGCCCCGACCAGGCCGGATCGATGGCCTTCTACGGCAAGCACTTCGGCTTCACCTTCGACGAGAAGATGTCGATGGGCGAAATGGGAGATTACTGCTTTATCGGCCACCATGGCCAGACGCTCGGCGCGATCATGCAACGCCAGGAGGAAAGCCAGCCCTCGGTCTGGATGTTCTACTTCGGCGTACCCTCCATCGCCGAGGCGAAAAAGGCGATCGAGGGGAATGGCGGGACGGTCTTGATGGGACCGCATGAGGTGCCCGGCGGCGACTGGATCGTCGTGGCGACCGACCCGCAAGGCGCCGGTTTCGGGCTCGTCGGCCCCAAAGGCGACTGAAAAGCGACGGAACCGCAAGGCCATTGACGGCGGAGCAATGTTCCATAATTGTTCCGCCATCAACCAGGACGACGGAGTGGAGATCATGGCCGACTACACCTTCTACACCAATCCTATGTCGCGCGGGCAGATCGCACGCTGGGCTCTCCACGAGGCCGGCGCCGATTACCAGCAGGTGCTGGTTGACTGGAAGGACAAGCCGGAGCGCTTCCTCGCCGTGAACCCCATGGGTAAAGTGCCCACCATCGTCCACCATGCCGACGGCGTAGACCGCACCGTCACCGAGGCGGCGGCCATCTGTCTTTACCTAGCCGACATGCACCCCGAAGCGGGCCTGCTGCCGAGCGATGCGGAAGCGGCGGATTATTACCGCTGGACGCTGTTCGCCGCCGGCCCGGTGGAGCAGGCGATCACCTCGCGCCATTTCAAGTGCGAACCTTCCCCCGAACAGGAGGTAATGGCCGGCTGGGGCAACTTCGAGCGAACCATCAATGCGCTGGAGGGGCATTTCGAAGGGGCGGACTACGTCTGCGGCAAGCGCTTCACCATGGCCGACGTCTATGTCGGCAGTGCAGTGGACTGGGGGCTGACCTTCGGCACGATGCCGCCTCGCCCGGCCTTCGTGGCCTATGCCGACCGCCTCCAGGCGCGCGATGCCTACAAGGCGGCCAAAGCCGTGGACAACGCCCTCATCGAGGAGATGAAAAAGTGACGGCCAAGAACCGGGTCTGCCTCTGGTACGACGACGCAGCCGAGGAAGCGGCGAACTTCTACGCTTCGGTTTTTCCGGAAACCCATGTCACCCGCGTCGTCCAGTCGCCCACCGACTACCCGGACGGCAAGGCGGGAGACGTCATCACCGTGGAATTGACGGTAATGGGCATCGAGTGCATCGGCCTGAACGGCGGCCCGACGTTCCCGCAGTCCGAGGCGTTTTCGTTCCAGGTCGAGACGCTGACCCAGGAGGAAACCGATCGGTACTGGAACGCCATCGTCGATAACGGCGGCGCGGAAAGCATGTGCGGTTGGTGCAAGGACAAATGGGGCCTCTCCTGGCAGATCACCCCCAAGGCCCTCAGCGACGCCCTCGTCAATCCCGATCGTGCGGCAGCCAAGCGGGGCATGGAAGCGATGATGACGATGCGCAAGATCGATATCGCCGCGATCGAGGCCGCCGTCGCCGGAAACGCTTCCGGAACCGCCGGGGCATGAACCCCGAACCCAGCCTCGAACTGTTCGGCCACCCCTTCTCGTCCTATACCTGGAAGGCGCTGATCCCGCTCTACGCCTATGAAGTGCCTTTCGCGTTCCGCATCCTGGACCAGGAGCATCCGGACCATGCCGAAGTGGTGCAGATGGCCGGGCCGCTCGGCAAATTCCCGGTGCTGCGCGACGGCGAGAACCTTCTGTTCGAAGCGACGACGATCATCGAATATCTCGACCGGCATCATGTCTCGCCGGGGATGCTGATTCCGGAAGATCCCGATGCGGCAACGGCCATTCGCATGCTCGACCGCGTCTTCGACAACTACGTCATGAACGTGATGCAGATCGTCGTGAACGAATATATTCGGGACGCCGCCAACCCGGACCAGGCGCGCTGTGCCGAAGCGCGCGAACAGCTGGACAGGGTCTATGCCTGGCTGGAAGGCTGGCTTCAGTTCTATCCGCAGATGGACCAGATCTCGCTGATCGAATGCGCCGCGGCACCATCGCTGTTCTATGCCGACTGGGTTCATCCGATCCCGGAGGACCGCCCGCGTCTGCGCGCCTGGCGTGCACATCTCCTTGCCCTGCCGCCGGTCTCGCGCTGCATCGAGGATGCCCGCCCGTTCCGTTCCTACTTCCCGCTCGGCGCCCCGGACCGCGATTGAGGAGAACCTGCCATGAGCGATACGAACCACGAACTCTCGGTCACGCGCTACATCGACGCACCGGTCGCCGAAGTATGGGAGGTCATGGCGAACCGGCAGGAGGAGTGGTGGTGCCCCCGCCCCTGGCGTGTCGAAATCGACGAACAGGACAGGCGTCCCGGTGGCACCTGTCGCATGACGATGTTCGGCCCCGATGGCGAGACCGCGCCGCAGAACGGCATCTACCTGGCCTATGACGAAGGCCGTCGCTTCGTCACCACGGATGCCGTCACGGAAGGTTTCCAGCCGTCCGGCCCCTTCATGATCGGCATCTGGGAAATCGCCCCCGAAGCCAACGGCACCCGCTACACCGCCCGCGCCCGCCACTGGAGCGCCGAGACTATGAAGCAGCACGAGGAGATGGGCTTCGAGGAAGGCTGGGGCGTCTGCGCGCAACAGCTTGCCGAGATTTGCGAGCGGGAACGAGGGTGAGAGTGCCAGCCTTACCGGTCAAAGAAATGGGGCGAGCACGAAACGTATCGATCGCGTCGGCCCCGTATTCGCGACCGATAGAGCGACTTCCTTTCCCGGATGTCCGGTAACGAGCGCGATCGCCGCCCTCAGGTTTAAGCCCACGATGTGATCTCCGGCCTGGATACCCGCGACCGCTGCCGGACTTCCCGGTCCCACGACGGCGACGCGCACCCCGCGCCCCTCGTCCTTCAGCCACAACCCGGAAAGCCCGTAGCGTTCCAGCATGGGAACGGCGTTCGCATGTCGCTGCAACCAAAGCGATCTCGTCCGCACTTCGGTGGAAAGATTGAAGCCTTGAAGGACGTGCAGGCCGACGATCGCATCATGGCTTCTTACAGCGTCGGAAGGTGGTCGCAGCAGCACGAGTGGCCGTTCGAAGCGTTGCCCGGCAAACACGACGCTCTCCAACCTCACGATCCTGCCGATGCCGCCAGTTCCTCCTACGCCGCCGACGGCTTGCGGGGCGAACGGACGGGCATCGTCCCAAAGGCCGAGACGTCGCGCCGCATCATGGCCCATCGAAAACGCGCCCGGTGCGCCGGTGTCGAGCAGGCAGTCGATCGCCGTCCCATTGAACGCGGCGGCTCCCCAAAGGCGCGGAGAAGCTGCATTCCGCCCCAACGACCCGTCGGTGCGAATGGCGTTTTCCAGCTGAATGAGCCCTTCGCGCGCAGGGCGCCCGTCGGGATAGATTCGCCATTCGCCCGCTTCGATATCGAGGTCGCTGTCCATGGTGGTGAGCAGGCCTGCTGCCAGGGATCCGCGCACGCCCTCACCGAAACGGTTTTCCATGGCGGAGAAGGAAGCGGTCGGCTGCCTCACGCCGCCTCCGAACACGACATCGCGCGCCATATAGCTGCCCAGCACCGCCTGTCCGCCCATGCCGACCATCCGGGTCGGCCCCGTGGACTTGAGCTTGAGTTCACGGGCAAGGCCGGTCTCAATGAGACTTGTTGCGCCGCCAGTATCGAGCATGAACAGGAAAGGCCCTTTTCCGCCGATGGTCACCGGTGTCACCACGCGGCCACTCATCAGCGCGATCCGGCTGACGATCGGCGCGCGCGCTTCCGCGAGAACCGGGCGCGCCAGCCCCGCCGCCACCACGAAGGCCGATCCTCCAAGAAAGTCGCGTCTCTGCATGGCGGAAATGGCTCCAGGATAGAGTTTTTCCGAGCCAATCCAATGACTCGGCAAAAGATATCCTAAGGGAAGTCCGCGAAATCTTTAGTGACAAATTCCGTTGCCATTGTCAGCACAGCCCTAAGCCAAAGCCGGCGACTTCCGCAGCAACTGATAGGCTTCCACCACACCCTGAAGACGCGAGGCGCGACTGTGGTCGCCGCCGTTATGGTCGGGGTGATACTGGCGCAGCAGGCGCGTGTAGCGCAGCCTCAGGGTCTTGCTGTCAACGTCGCCCTCCAGCCCCAGCACGTCGAGAGCGCGCCGTTCATCCGGGTTGAAACGGGCATATTCGGGCTTCATGTCGGCTTGCCGCTGACGCATGTGCGCCCGGGCCCGGCCGCTGATCGCTTCCAGCGGATCGGAGAAATCGGCCCAGCGCGGCGTGCCGTCCACTCCAGCATCCGGGCGAAACGCACGGCTCTGCGCCTCCCAGCCATGGAGGGGTGACTGCGCGCGGAAGATCTCCTCGGCACTCATGCCGTCGAAGTAGTCGTATCCCGAATTGAACTCGCGAACGTGGCCGAGGCAGAACCAGCGATAGTCGCCCGGCCCGTCGAAACCGGGCAGGCGCGCGCCCGGCGCGCGGAACTCGCCCGCCTCCTCGCAGCCCGGCCAGTTGCACATGCGACCACCGGATTCGACCCTGCCATGAAATCTAGAATGTCTCACCGGCTTCCAGATGGGGGATCGAACGCCTAAATGGAACCCCATGAACGGACCGATCGCACAGGAAATGCGGCAGCTTCTCGAAGCCGCCTTCGCCCCCACTTATCTTGACGTCGTCAACGATTCCGCCAGTCACGCGGGTCACATGGGCGATGACGGCACCGGCGAATCGCATTTCACCATCGATATCGAAAGCGCTGCCTTCGCCGGCGTCTCGCGCCTCCAGCGCCAACGCCTGGTGAACGCCGCGCTCGGCGACATCCCCGGCCAGCGCGTCCATGCCCTTGCGATCAAGGCACGCGCCCCCGGAGAGTAAAACCGCGCGCCGTTATCCGCGGTTGAACCGGGGATCTATCCCCGGTTGCCCTTTTAGCAATCCCAGCCTAAATGCGCGCACCATGCCGACAACCCTGACATTCGCCGTGCCCAAGGGCCGAATCCTCGACGAAGCGCTGCCGCTGATGGCGCATGCCGGCGTGGTGCCCGAGGCGGAGTTCCACGACAAGAAGTCTCGCGCGCTTTCATTTGCCTGCGAGAACAGCGACATGCGCCTGATCCGCGTGCGCGCTTTCGACGTGGCGACGTTCGTGGCCCATGGCGCGGCCCAGGTGGGTATCGTCGGTTCGGACGTGGTCGAGGAATTCGCCTATCCCGACCTCTACGCGCCGGTGGACCTGAACGTCGGCCACTGCCGCCTCTCGGTGGCGGAGCGCGAAGGGGAACAGGGCGGCACCCTGCCCTCGCACTTGCGGGTAGCCAGCAAGTATCCGAACCTCACCCGCAAGCATTATGAGAAGCTGGGCGTTCAGGCCGAAGTGGTGAAGCTGAACGGCGCGATGGAGCTGGCGCCTTCGCTCGGCCTGTCCAGCCGGATCGTCGACCTCGTCTCGACCGGCCGCACGCTCAAGGAGAACGGCCTCGTCGAGACGAGCCGCATCCTCGACATCTCGGCACGCCTGATCGTCAACCGCGCCGCCCTGAAGACCGACGATCGCGTTGCGGCGCTGGTCGAGCGTTTTCGCGCGCTGGTTGCCGAAGCGAAGGCCGCCGCCTGATGCTGCGCCTGTTCAGCAAGGACGCGGATTTCGCCGAGGCTTTCCGACGCGTCGTCGCCGATCGCCGCGAAAGTGCGGTGGACGTGGCGCGTGACGTGGCGGATATTCTCGCCGCGGTGCGCGAGCGGGGCGACGTGGCGCTGGCCGACTATACGGCACGGTTCGATGGCCACGATCTTGACCAGACCGGCTGGCGGATCGAGGCCGAGATGTGCCGCACGGCGTTCGAGGCGCTCTCGCCCGAACTTCGCGAAGCCCTCGAACTCGCGGCAACGCGCATCCGTGCCTATCACGCCGCGCAACTGCCCGAGGACCGCGACTACACCGATGCTGCCGGCGTGCGCCTCGGCGCGGTCTGGCGCGCAGTCGATGCTGCCGGGCTTTACGTGCCGGGCGGCCGCGCAGCCTATCCTTCTTCGATGCTGATGAACGCGATCCCCGCCAAAGTGGCCGGGGTCGAACGCCTCGTCGTCGTCACGCCGACCCCCAAGGGCGAAGTCAACGCGCTCGTCCTCGCCGCCGCCCACCTTGCGGGCGTGGACGAAGTTTGGCGCGTGGGCGGTGCCCATGCGGTGGGCGCGCTGGCCTATGGCACCGATCAGATCGCGCCGGTCGATGTGATCACCGGCCCCGGCAATGCCTGGGTGGCCGAGGCCAAGCGCCAGCTCTACGGCGTCGTCGGCATCGACATGGTGGCCGGTCCCAGCGAAATCCTGGTGATCGCCGATGCCAGGAACGATCCCCGCCGCATCGCCGCCGACCTGCTGAGCCAGGCCGAGCACGACCCTACCTCGCAGTCGATACTCATCACCGACGATGCGGCCTATGCCGATGCCGTGGCCGAGGCGGTGGAGATCGAACTCTCCGCCCTCGCCACCGAAGCGACCGCGCGCCAGTCGTGGAACGACTACGGCGTGATCGTCGTGGTGGAGAGTTTCGACGAAGCTCCCGCCCTGGCCGACGCCCTGGCCGCCGAGCATGTCGAGATCGCCACCGACGATCCCGAAAGCCTGTTCCGCAAGATCCGCCACGCCGGATCGGTGTTCCTGGGCCGCATGACCCCCGAAGCGGTGGGCGATTACGTCGCCGGCCCCAACCACGTGCTGCCCACCGGGCGCCGCGCGCGGTTCGCCTCGGGGCTTTCCGTACTCGATTTCATGAAGCGCACCAGCTTCATCCAGCTCGACCAGGCGGCGCTTGAGGCCATCGGCCCCGCCGCCGTTGCCCTCGCCGACGCCGAAGGGCTTCCCGCGCACGCGCGCTCCATTTCCGTGAGACTTTCCCAATGAGCAACTCCAAGCCCAATTCGAAGCAAGCCCGTTCGGCCGCGCGCCTCGCCGCCGTCCAGGCGCTCTATCAGTTCGACATGGAAGGCACCCAGCAGGCCATCCTGCTCGACGAATTCCACCGCCACCGGCTCGGCGCGGAAATCGACGAAGATCAGTACGCCAAGGCTGAGGTCGCCTTCTTCGACGACGTGGTGAAGGGCGTGATCGCCCGCCGCGACGAGATCGACGAACTGCTGTCCGGCAAGCTGGCCGAAGGCTGGTCGCTGGCCCGTCTCGACAAGACCATGCTGCAGATCCTGCGCGCGGGTGTCTACGAGCTGCTCGCCCGCCCGGACGTACCCACGGGTGCAGCGATCGGCGAATATCTCGACGTCGCCCACGCCTTCTTCGACGCACGCGAGGCCAAGTTCGTCAACGGCGTGCTCGATGCCGTGGCCAAGGCGGTTCGCTGATTTTTTGCGCAGCATTGCGGCGTTCTCGCCTGATCTCGACAATGGGCCCTGCGGGGCCCATTGTTGCATCATGACCCGCGAATTCGCCTTCATCGACGCTCTGCGCGCCATTGCCGTCACCCCCGCCGCGCGCGGGTTGGCGGACGACGCGGCCGTGCTCGATCTCGGCGGCGAGAAGCTAGTTCTGACCATGGACACGCTGGTCGAGGGCGTTCACTTCCTGCCGGACGATCCGCCGGAAGACGTCGCCTGGAAACTCGTCGCCGTGAACGCCTCTGACCTGGCCGCCAAAGGCGCGGAACCGCTCGGCTGCCTCAAGTCCCACGCCCTGGGGGACGAGGAATGGGACCGCGCGTTCCTTTCCGGCCTTGAGCTTGCCTGTCGCCATTTCCAGCTACCGCTGCTGGGCGGCGATACCGTCCGCATGCCGCAAGGGTCGGCGCGCAGTTTCTCGCTCACGGCGCTGGGACGCGGCCCGGAAGACTGCCCGGTGCCGTCGCGCAGCGGGGCCCAGCCCGGCGATCTCGTCTGGGTGAGCGGGACTATCGGCGATTCCGGACTCGGGCTCGAACTCCTGACCTCGGGCAGCCGGGTGCAGACGCCGGAAGCCGCACTGCTGGCCGACCGATATCGCCGCCCGATGCCGGAACCTGCGCTCGGCGTGGCACTCGCCCCGTTGGCGACGGCGATGATGGACGTTTCCGACGGGCTGCTGGTCGATGCGCGCCGCATGGCGGCGGCCAGCAAGGTTTCAATCACCATCGCCGCCGACGAGGTGCCGCTATCCCGCGCCCTCGTCGCCACCGTGGGCGAAGGGCTGGAACAGCGGATTTCCGCGATGACCGCCGGGGACGACTACGTCCTGCTGTTCACCGCGCCGGCTGTGAACAGCGCCTACGTCCGCGCGGCCGCCACTTGCGCTGGTTCGCGCGTCCACCCGATCGGCGCGGTGAGCGTTGGAGACGGCATCGCGCTGGAATGGCACGGCCAGCCGACACCCCTGCCCGAGAAGCTCGGCTACCAGCATTAAATCCGGTTTGTGAATCCGTCGTCCCGGACTTGATCCGGGACCGCTGTCGAAGCCGCGCCCACAAATAGGCGTGGTGAGACTCCCCGCAAGGTTGCGCCTAAAGAACTGACAGCGGTCCCGGATCAAGTCCGGGACGACGGATTGGGTACTATTCCCCATCCGATCAACGCGCTTGCCACTAGTCGCGCTTCCCTATAGCCATAGTCGCGTCGAACGGGAAAACCCGTCGTTACATCGTTGGGAAAAGGGGGCGTTTTGTGAATCCAGTCACGATCGCAATTGTCCTGGGGCTTCTGGCCATTCTCTATGGCTTCGTCACCAGCCGCCAAGTGCTCGGCTCGCCAGCCGGCAACGAAAAGATGCAGGAAATCGCCGCCGCCATTCAGGAAGGCGCGCAAGCCTACCTCAAGCGACAGTATTCGACGATCGCGATCGTCGGCATCGTCGTGGCGCTTATCATCGTCGTCACGCTGGGAACCGTCTCGGGCGTAGGCTTCGTGATCGGCGCCATCCTGTCGGGCTTCGCCGGCTTCATCGGCATGAACATCTCGGTACGCTCGAACGTGCGCACCGCCGCCGCCGCGCAGACCGGGTTGCAGCAGGGCCTGACGCTGGCCTTCCGCGCGGGCGCCATCACCGGCATGCTGGTGGCGGGGCTGGCCTTGCTCGCCATCGCGGTGTTCTACTGGTATCTGACCGGTCCCGGCGGGCATGACGTCGGCGGAGAGGACCGCACCGTGGTCCAGGGCCTTACCGCCCTTGCCTTCGGCGCTTCCCTGATCTCGATCTTCGCGCGCCTCGGCGGCGGCATCTTCACCAAGGCGGCCGACGTCGGCGCCGATCTGGTGGGCAAGGTGGAGGCCGGCATTCCCGAGGACGATCCGCGCAATCCCGCCGTCATCGCCGACAACGTGGGCGACAATGTGGGCGATTGCGCCGGCATGGCCGCCGACCTGTTCGAGACTTACGTCGTCACCGTGGGCGCGACGATGGTGCTGACCGCCCTGCTGATGAAGGGCATCGACAATTTCGAAGGCCTGATGGCGCTGCCGCTGCTGATCGGCGGCGTCTGCATCGTCACGTCGATCGTCGGCACCTATTTCGTCCGCCTCGGCAGCTCGCAGAACATCATGGGCGCCATGTACAAGGGCTTCCTGGTCACCGCCGTGCTTTCGATCCCGGCAATCTGGTGGGCAATCGACTTCTCGCTCGGCGGCATCAATGCGATGATCGGCGAGACCGGCTTCACCGGCCGCACGCTGTTCTACTGCGCACTGCTCGGCCTGGTCATCACCGGCCTGATCATCTGGATCACCGAGTATTACACCGGAACCGGCTACCGCCCGGTGCGCTCGATCGCCAAGGCCTCGGAAACCGGCCACGGCACCAACGTGATCCAGGGCCTTGCGATCAGCCTCGAAGCCACGGCGCTGCCAACTCTGGTGATCGTTGCGGGCATCGTCATCGCCTACCAGCTCGCCGGGCTGCTCGGAATCGCCTATGCGGCCACCGCGATGCTGGCGCTGGCCGGCATGGTCGTCGCGCTCGATGCTTATGGCCCCGTCACCGACAATGCCGGCGGCATCGCCGAAATGGCAGGCCTCGACGATGCCGTGCGCGAGAAGACCGACGCGCTCGACGCGGTGGGCAACACCACCAAGGCCGTCACCAAGGGCTATGCGATCGGCTCGGCGGGCCTCGCCGCGCTGGTGCTCTTCGCCGCCTATACAACCGACCTCAAGGAGTTCTTCCCGGACCTCAACGTCGATTTCAGCCTGGAGAACCCCTACGTCATCGTCGGCCTGCTGCTCGGCGCGCTGCTGCCCTACCTGTTCGGAGCAATGGGCATGACCGCCGTGGGCCGCGCGGCGGGCGACGTGGTGGTGGACGTGCGCGAGCAGTTCAAGGCCAATCCCGGCATCATGACCTACGAGTCCAAGCCCGACTATGCGCGGACGGTGGACCTCGTCACCAAGGCGGCGATCAAGGAGATGATCGTGCCCTCGCTGCTGCCGGTATTGGCGCCGATCGTGGTCTACTTCGCGATCTCCGCCGTCGCCGGCACGGAGAATGGCTTTGCCGCGCTCGGTGCCTTGCTGCTGGGCGTGATCGTCGGCGGACTGTTCGTGGCGCTCTCGATGACCTCCGGCGGCGGCGCCTGGGACAATGCCAAGAAATACATCGAGGACGGCCACCACGGCGGCAAGGGATCGGAAGCCCACAAGGCTGCCGTCACCGGCGACACCGTGGGCGACCCGTACAAGGATACCGCAGGGCCTGCGGTCAATCCGATGATCAAGATCACCAATATCGTCGCCCTGCTGCTGCTGGCTGCGCTGGCGGCAGGTTGAAACGGATAATATGTGGGCGTCCGGCCCCGGCGGATCGCTCCGCCGGGGCCGGACTCTTTCCCACGTTAGCACTTCCTTGAGAGCGATGCGCTAGAACCCCTGCGAGGATAAGCAGGCGAGACCATGTTCGACCCAGAGGCCCATTCGGTTCGCGAAGAGACCGCCTCGGCGGCCGTTTCGCTGCGCTGCGTGCCATGGCGGACGCTCGAAACCGAAGTCCGGGCCTGGGACCGCCTCGCCGTCGACGCCAGCGAGCCCAACCCCTTCTTCGAGAGCTGGTATCTCCTGCCCTCGCTGCGTCGCCTTCTGCATAGCGAAGCCGTCATGATCCTGCGGTTCGAGATGGACGGCCGACTTGCCGGACTGATGCCGATCCTGCGCAGCCCGCGCTACTATCGCTGGCCGGTGCCCAATCTGGCAAGCTGGCTGCACGACAACTGCTTCTGCGGCGCTCCGCTGGTACGTCGCGGCGCGGAAGACCTGTTCTGGCGGGCCGTGCTGGACTGGGCTGACAAGACGGCGGGAAAGGCGTTGTTCCTCCACTTGCGCGCCATCCCCCTCGAAGGCCCGCTCCATGCCACGCTTTCGCAAGTCCTGGCCCGGCAGCGACGCGAATGCGAAGTAGTGCTGCGCGAGGACCGTGCCCTGCTCGCTTCCAGCCTTGCGCCCGATGCCTATCTGGAAGCCTCGCTTTCGGGCAAGAAACGCAAGGAACTGCGCCGTCAGGCCAGCCGCCTTGCCGAAATCGGGACGCTCGCAGTGGAGCGACGCGAGGATGCCGATGGCCTCGGCGCCTGGTGCGACGCCTTTCTCGCGCTCGAAGCCTCGGGGTGGAAGGGCAAGGCGGGCTCCGCGCTGGCGAATCACGCCGCCACCGGCAACCTCTTCCGCGAAAGCCTGCATGGCGCGGCCGAGAGGGGACGCCTCGAACGCCTTTCCCTCACGCTGGACGGCCGCCCTATCGCCATGCTCGCCAGCTTCCTGACCCCGCCGGGAGCCTTTTCCTTCAAGACGGCCTTCGACGAGAGCTATTCCCGCTTCTCCCCCGGCGTCCTGCTCCAGCGCGAAAACCTGCGCATTCTCGAACGGGCGGATATCCGCTGGACCGATAGCTGCGCCGCCGCCGACCATCCGATGATCGACCATATCTGGCGCGAACGCCGGGCGATGGCACGGCTCTCCATCGCCATCGGCGGCCCGATCCGCCGCCGCCTCTTCCGCCATTTCGTCCGCGCGGAAATCGCGCGCAGCCCCGCAGGAGGGAACTCGTGAACCTGTTCTCGAAAACCGGGAGTGCCGCCGTCTTCCCGGAGGAAGTCCGCGCGCGCTTCTCGGAAAGTTACCCCGAAGTGCCGCACAAGCTGGCCCACGCCCTGGGCGAACATCCGCTGATGTCCCTGGAAGCACTGGCCGCGCTTGCGGAATCGCTGCCCGCCGCTTCGGTCGAATACAATTTCGGCAACCAGCCCCTCGGCGTGGACGGCAAGCCTGCGCCCACCGGCATTCCCATCGGCCGGACCATCCGCGAGATCGAGACGACCAATTCCTGGGCCGTCATCAAGAACATCGAGCAACACCCGGACTATGCGCGGCTGCTCGGTGAACTCCTCGACGAGCTGCGCCCGGCGATCGAGGCCAGGACCGGCCGCATGATGAAGCTCCAGGCCTTCGCCTTCGTGACGTCCGCTGGCGGTGTCACGCCCTACCACTTCGACCCTGAGCACAATATCCTGCTGCAATTACGCGGCAACAAAGTCATGACCCAGTTCCCCGCCGGCGATCCCCGCTTCGCGCCCGATCAGGTCCACGAGACCTACCACACCGGCGGCGGCCGCGAACTCAAGTGGCGCGAAGAGCTGCTCTCCGGCGGCACCGAGTTCGCGCTCTCGCCGGGTGAGGCCGTCTACGTTCCGGTCATGGCGCCGCACTTCGTGCGCAACGGCAGCGCGCCGTCGGTTTCGCTGTCGATCACCTGGCGCTCGGAATGGAGCTTTGCCGAAGCGGACGCGCGGGCGTTCAACGGTTGGCTGCGGGGGCTGGGACTGACGCCGCGCCGGACCGGGCGGTGGCCGAAGCGGAACCGGGGGAAGGCCTTGGTCTGGCGGGTGCTTCGCAGGTTCAGGAAGTAGGAGAGAAGCAGGGGAGCATAGCCCCCCTGCACCCCCATGACTGTCTAGCTCAAGCGGACCAACGCCGTTGCGTGCCCATGGCTGCGTCGGGAGACTTAATGGCTGCGCCGCAAGGAGCGCACGACGGATAGGTCGTGCGCTCCGCTGCCATTCCGAGGGTCCGGGGGATCATCCCCCGGAATCTTACTTCGCTTTCTTCACCCAGGCCGCCACCTCGACCCGCTGCCGCGGACGATTGGCCAGACGCTCCTTCAGCCCGGTCACAGCCTGCACCACCGGCTTGGCCTCATCGGCCGGAAGCGTCGCGGCATAGGCCTCGATCTTGCCGACCATCTCCGGGTTGGTGCTCGATGCAACGATCCGTGCGAAGAAGCGCGCGCGGCCGGAGTGTTCGATCAGTCCGTCGATCGCCGCCTGATGTTCGCGGACGAAATCGAAGGTCATTTCCGGGTGTGCGCGGCCGACCGTGGTGATGATCTGCGAAGCGCTGGTCGCGTCCGGCTTGCCCGAAATCGCGAGCGCGAGAGCGTCCTTCGCAATCGCCTCGTCCCGCGCCATGCCGAGGTCCGTGTAGTAAAGCTGGCGTTCCACGAAGCTGCCGGCCTTGGCGGCCTGCTGGCGTAGAAGATCCCAGTCCGCGCGGGTCGCGTTGGCCGCCGCGACGCCGAGCCAGGTGCCCTTGAGCGGACCGTCGAGCGACTTGGCATCGGTGGCCAGTCCCTGGAGACGGCGGCGCGCTTCCGCCACGACGCGCTTGTCGCCGATCGAGCCGAGCGTGTCGATCAACTGCGCGCGCAGCTTGGTGTCGGTCAGCGGCTCACCGGCGACCGGATCGAAGCCGAGCTTGTCGAGACGCGGCGCCCAGGTCTTCGAGATGCGCGCTGCGAGCTTGCCCTTCACCCTGGCGTCGTCGAGCAGGCCGTAGACGCCTTCCCACTGGCCGACGACTTTGCCCGCCAGCGTCGCATCGGCCGTACCGGGGACCGAGGAGAGCAGGCGCAGGCCCGTAGACATGTCCTGATAACCGGCCAGCGAAAGCGAAAGGTTGTCACGCAGCAGCCCGTACTGGTCGATCGGCGCCAGCGAACCGAACGAGGAAACCAGCCCATCGAGCGCCTTGGCATTGTAGAGCGTGCGATAGTAGCCAAGCTGGCCCGCGTTCACGAGCACGGCATCGCAGCTATCGACGGTCAGGCTCTCGGTCCGTCCGGTCATCAGGTGACGCGTGGGCTCACCGTTGCCGGCGCGGATCAGCAGCGGCATCGGCCAGGTCGGCTTCTCGCCGCCTCTGTTCGAGGGATCGAGCGAGAAGGCGTCCTGCGTCAGGTCGAGGCGGGTCTTGCCGTCCGCGCAGGCCGAGACGTTCACGCGCAGCAGCGGCACGCCGGGCGTATGGGTGAAGGCCTCTGCGATCAGGTCCACGTCCTTGCCGCCGGCCGATTCCATCGCCGCCCAGAGGTCGCGGCTGCTGGTGTTCGAAAAGGCATGAATCCGCATGTAGGTCTGCATGCCCGCGCGCCAGGTATCTGCGCTCACGTAATCTTCCAGCATCGAGATGACCGCCTGCCCCTTCTGGTAGGTGATCGAATCGAAGGCCTGTTCCATCTCGGAAACGGTGCGGATCTTCTGCACCACCGGGTGCGTGGTCGGCAGCGCGTCGAGCGCCATGGCGCCTTCGCGGCCGTCGATGCCGTTCAGTTTCCAGTTCCATTCCGGGTTGAAATGATCGGTGACCTTGTCGGCCATCCAGCTGGCGAAGCCTTCGTTCAGCCAGATGTCGTCCCACCAGGCCATCGTCACGAGGTCGCCGAACCACTGGTGCGCGGTTTCATGGGCTTGGACGCTGTAGATGCTCTGCTTGCCCGAGGGGCTGGTCACGGCGGGATCGAGCAGCAGGATGCGCTCGAAGGTCATGATCGCGCCCCAGTTCTCCATCGCCCCGAAGAACTGCGACGAGCCGGGCGCGGCGATGTTGTCGAGCTTGGGCAGCGGGAATTTCACGCCGAAGTAGTCGTCGAACCACGGCAGGATCTGGGCGAGGCCGTCGCGGGCATAGTCCGCCTTGGCGCCGCTGCCGGTGGGCGAGACGATGCCCACTTCCACGCCGTCCGCCGCCTTCTTCGCGCTGCGCTCGAAATCGCCCATGCCGAAGAACAGCAGGTAGGAACTCATCTTCGGAGTCGTTGCGAAGACCACGCGCTTGAGGCCTCCGGGAAGCACTTCCTGGCCCTTCACCGGCATGTTGCTCACGGCCATGCGATCGGCGGGGACGACGGCGGTGAGGTCGAAGGTCGCCTTATAGCTCGGTTCGTCGAAGCTGGGGACGAAGCGGCGGGCATCGGGAGCCTCGAACTGGGTGAACAGGCCGCGCACGTCCTTGCCGGTGCGCTTGTCGGGATAGTCGAGCGCGAACAGGCCCGAGGGCTGCGTGCCGATCTTGCCGGAATAGGCCACGTCGAGGCGGTACTTGCCCGGCGCGATCGGCTTCCCGGCTGCAAAGCGCAGGGTCTGCGCCTTGTCGTCGGCAGTGGTCTGGAGGGCGATCTGGGCACCGTTCGCCGTGATCAGCTTCGCGGCGGAGACCGCCAGTCCGTTACCGTGAAGCGTCAAGGCATCGCTGGCGGTGAAGACGGTGAGGTCGATCGAAACCGTGCCCGAGAACGTCAGCTTCTGCGCATCGGGAGTGATCTCGATGCGATAGTGGGTGGGACGGGCATTGCGCGGCAGGTCGCTCGGCACGGTCGCGGCCAGCGGCACCGGCTCGCCCGATGATGCGGGGGGCACGGTCGCGGCGAAAGCGTGCGTGGAAACGGCAAGAGCGATCACGGCGCCGGCCGTGGCAAGGTTACGCAGGGAAGAACGCATGAAAGGCTGAAGCTCCGGGAACTGGGCTTTGTTGCTGATGCGCGAGAGTTTTCGCGCGCGCAAGCGGATGCGCGTGTCCTAGCGCCAAGGATCGGGCGCTGTCACGGGTCAGTCATGTCGTTCGTCGATGGCGGTCGGCTGTTCGTATGGAAACGGTCAGCCGTTCGGATGGTAGAAATCGTAGATCGTCTGCGCCACCGCCGCGCTGACGCCGGGCGCGCGCTGGAGGTCTGCCAGGCTGGCCGCGCGCACTTTTCCGGCGGTGCCGAAGTGCAGCAGCAGCGCCCGCTTGCGCGCCGGGCCGATGCCGGGAATTTCGTCCAGCGGACTGGCGGTGATCGCCCGGCTGCGCTTCGCCCGGTGCGCGCCGATGACGAAGCGGTGGACTTCGTCGCGAAGGCGCTGAAGGTGGAACAGCAGCGGCGAATTGACTGGCAGCATTTTCTCGCGCCCATCGGGGAAGTGGAAGATTTCACGCCCCTCGCGGCCATGGTTCGGCCCCTTGGCAATCGCGATGAGATTCACGTCCTCGATGCCGAGTTCCTCCAGCGCGTCCTTCACCGCGCTCATCTGGCCCTTGCCGCCGTCGATCAGCACGAGATCGGGCCACATCCCGCTCTCGCGCTCGGGGTCTTCCTCCTGCACACGGCCGAAGCGGCGGGTCATCACTTCGCGCATCATCGCGAAGTCGTCGTTGGACTGCGCCTCGCGGATGTTGAACTTGCGGTATTGGCTGGTGAGGAAGCCTTCCGGCCCCGCCACCACCATGGCACCCACTGCCTTGCTGCCCTGGATATGCGAGTTGTCGTAGACTTCCACGCGCTGCGGCAGGTCCGGCAGTTCGAGGAATTCCGTCATCTCGCGCCAGATCTTGGCCTGCGAGCCGCGCTCTGCCATGCGGCGGTCGAGCGCCTCCACGGCATTGCGCACGGCCTGATCCATCAGGCGGCGGCGGCTGCCGCGTTGGGGCACCGATATCTCCACCTTGCCGCCCGCCAGTTCGCGGAAGGCCTCGGCCATGAGTTCGGCCTCGGGCAGTTCACGGTCGACCAGGATCGTGCGCGAAGGCGGCACTTCCTCGTAGAACTGGGCGAGGAAGCTCTGGAATACCTCCTCTTCCGACAGTCCCTCCGTATGGGTCGGAAAGAAGGCGCGGTGGCCCCAGTTCTGGCCGCCGCGAATGAAGAAGGCCTGCACGCCGATCTGGCCGTTCTTGCAGGCCATCGCGAAGATGTCGGCGCTGTCCATGCCTTCGGCGTTGATCGCCTGGCTGCCCTGGATGAACGTCGCCGCGCGAAGGCGATCGCGCAGCATGGCGGCGCGCTCGAAATCCAGCGAGGCGGCGGCCTCGGCCATCTGGCTCTCGATCTTCTTCTGCACCGCGCTGGACTTGCCGCCGAGGAAGTCCTTGGCCTCCTTCACCAGTTCGCCATAGCCCGCCTCGTCGATCCGGCCGACGCAGGGCGCCGAGCAGCGCTTGATCTGGTAGAGCAGGCAGGGCCTGTCACGCCGGGCGAAAAAGCTGTCGGTGCAGGAGCGCAGCAGGAACAGCTTCTGGAGCGCGTTGATCGTGGTGTTCACCGAACCGGCGCTGGCGAAGGGGCCATAATAATTGCCCTTCATCTTGCGCGCGCCGCGATGCTTCATGATGCGTGGAAAGTCGTGCTCCGCGCGCAGCAGGATGAAGGGGAATGACTTGTCGTCGCGCAGCAGCACGTTGTAGGCCGGGCGGAAGCGTTTGATCAGCTGCGCTTCCAGCAACAGCGCCTCGGCTTCAGAATTGGTGGTGACGATGGTCATGCTGCGCGTCTGGCTGACCATGCGCTGGAGGCGGCCGGGGAGCCGCTCCCACTGGGTATAGTTGGCGACCCGGTTCCGCAGCACCCGCGCCTTGCCGACATAGAGCACGTCGCCGCGTGCGTCCTGCATGCGGTAGACGCCGGGCTTGGCGGGCAAGGTGCGCACGACTTCGCGGATCGCCTCGACGCCTGCCTGAAGGTCGGGCTGCTCCGAACCGCGCAGGGTGAACGTCGCCCGTTCCTCGTTGAAGCGTTCGGTGCGGTTGGGATGTTCCGGAGTTCCGGCAGGGGTGCGCGCCATGAGGGCCAGATAGAGATTGAAGGGCCGGAGGGGAAGCGCTCTCCAAAAACGTCGTCCCGGACTTGATCCGGGACCGCTGGCAGCTCTTGAGGCGATAGCTTGCGTGAGAGGCGCCCTGCCGTGAGGTGGGCCGTTCACGGCCAGCGGTCCCGGGTCGAGCCCGGGACGTGGGGTTCAGAACATCTTGCGCAAATCGATGCCCAGCACCCTGCCCTGCGGCGCACGATAGGCGGCCTGATAGGCCAGCGGCACCGCGCCAGTCGCGTCCGTCACCTTCTGGCGCGAATCGAGCAGGTTGTCCGCCACCAGCGAGACTCTCGTGCCCTTCAGGAACGGCATCTTCGCCACGAGATCGGCGTTCTTGCCCAGATCGGCGAAAATGCGCAGGTTCACGTCGAACGTGCTGCCGAAGCGCAGATCGGAACTGCTGGCCGCGCCAGTACCGTCGACGCGGCTGGGTGCCTCCCATTCGGCCTTGAGGCGAATGCCGTAGCCGTTCTTGAACACGCCGCCCTCAGCCTCGATGGCGTGGCGCGGCACGCCGCCCGAGGTGAGCGCTTCGCCGTCGAGCTGATCGAGCACCGGCACGCCATCCGCGATCTTCACGCGGTCGGTAAAGCGCCAGGTGTGATAGACAGAGAGGTTCCAGCGTCCTCCCTTTCCTCCGGGGCCGCCGGGGCCGCCCGGGGGCGGTCCGCCCGATCCGCCGCCTGCGCCCTTCGCCGCGCCCTGACCTGCACCCTGGCTGCCACCCTGACCACCACGCGGGCCGTTTCCGGGCGGCGGTGGGCCACCGAAGCCGCCCGGCTGCTCCTTGCCGAGATTCCCCGACAGGTTCAGCCCCCAGCGGATGCTCGAGCTGGTTTCCTCGTCGAACGTCACCGCCCGCTGATCGATATAGGTCAGGTTGCCGTCCGCATCCCGCTGCACCCGGTCGGGAAACGCCGCTTCCACGGCCGGGGTCAGGAGCGGAAAGGCATTGGTCACGTTGGAAGAGCGGTTGCGGAAATACTCGATCATGAGATTCGAGCGCTGCATGAACGGCAGTTCCCAGGTTGCCGACAGCTTGATGTCGCGCTGGGTTTCCTTGAGAAGATCGGGGTTCCCGCCGCTCAGCACCGTCACCAGCGCCGTCGAATTCGTCGTGAAGTCATAGACCGAGACATTGTAGGTCGTGACGTTGGGCGCGCCGAGCTGGGCCAGGGTCGGGGCTTCCTGATCGACCAGGTAGCTCGCCTGGAACGTCAGCTTCTCGGTGGGAGACCAGGTGAGCCCGGCGCTCCAGTCGGTCAGCGTGCCGAAGTCGGACAAGTGGTTCAGGCCCGCGCTGACGTTCAACGCAAGATCGCCGATGCCGCCCAGGAAGTCGCCCCTGCTCGTCAGCGGGATCGCCAGGTTCACGCCCCCGGAGACATCGCCGCGCCTCAGCGTGTTCTGCGAGAACGTGTCCGACCGGTAGGCGCTTTGCACGCGGCTGAAGTCATAGCCGCCCTTGAACGTGAGGTTGGCATCGCCGGCCGGCATGCTGAACGGCGTGCCGGAGAGCGTGGCAAGCGACGTAAGCGAGGCCGTTCGGCTGCGCGCGGTGTCCACTCCCGCACCGGGCACGCTCGGCAGCGCTCCGGCAATGTCTTGCGTGCCCGCCAGCGCCGCGTCGCGCAACCCGGACAGGTCGCGCCGGCGGTCGATCCGCGTGTCCGCATCGACATAGCTGCCATCGCCGGTGATGTTGAACATCCATCGGCCGATCATCGTGCTGTAGCCCAGCCCGGCCGAGAACGTATCGGTGACGACGCGCGTCGTCAGCGGATCGGGCAGGGTTCGCACGGCGGCGGCGCCGGTAGGCGAAGTCAGCGTCACGGTGTCGAGGCCGGAAAACGATGTCGTCACGCCGTGGGTATAGGCGCCGTTGGCGGTGATCGATCCCGCCATGCCGCCGTCCCCGAGGTTCTGCGTCAGCGTGCCGTTCAGCGTCAGCTCGGAATCGGCGGCCGCCAGGCTGCGATAGCGGGCCGGGTCCGGATCGCCTGCCACGGTGGGCACGGACGATTCCGTCTGCGTCACGTTGCGCTCGTCTTCGGTGAGCATCGAGGTGTCGGTATACTTGGCGTTGAAATTGTAACGGCGGGGACCGGCGATCTTCACCACGCCGCTTTCCAGCTCGTAGTTGTCGTAGCCGCCCCGCGTTGGGGCGTTGTATTCTCCGGCTACTGTAGTCGCCGAGAACCTGTCCTTCAGGATCAGGTTCACCACGCGCTGGTTGGCCGAGTAGCCGAAGCGCAACGCCACTTCCTCCGGCAGCACTTCCAGCTTCCGGATCGCTTCGGGCGGGATGTTGCGCATCTCCCGGAAGGACGTGATCCGCTGGCCGTTGACGAGGATCACCGGTGTTCCCGAGCCGCGCCCACGCCCGCTGCCGGTCTGCGGCGAGATCGCATCGATCAGGTCGCCTATCGAATCGGCACCATAGGCGGCGATGTCGTCCTCGTCGAAAGTCACGATCGGCTGGTTGGGGACATCGAGTTGCCCCTGCATGCGCGGCGCCACGACGACGATGTCAGCGCCGATTACTTCCAGCGGATCCTCATCGTCCTTGTCGTCGTCAGCAGCGGCAGGCGCGACCGGATCGGTTCCGCCCCCCGTGCCACCGACGGCGCCCGCTACTGCAAGCGATGTCGCTGCAAGCGAGGTCGGCGCCAGCGATGTAGTCCCTACCTGGGCCTGAGCGAGCGCCGGCAGACAGACACTACCGAACAGGGCCCCGGCAAGGGGAAGGAGTTGAACGCGCCGCACCTGAAATCTCCGCAAGAAGACGGCAAAGTCTCCGTCTTTTACCGAACCTTATAGTCGGTTCGCCGTGCTGATGCCGTGCTGGCGAGGCTCCGGCAAGATCGCGCCGGGTAACTTTTTGTCGCACATTTCGTGCAGTTGTCGCAGGTCGTTTCGGTCATGACTCCATCGACAATGCTGCGGCATTTGGGAAACGGCCCGACATGAAAACGCGCTATCTGGAAATCACGGCCGCGCGCTCGTCAGCCAAGGCTTCCATTTTCGGTGAGTCGTGGCTATGGCGCGCCGCAATCATCAGCAAGATTACGGGTATTGATCGCCGATGGCGAAAGAAGAACTCCTTGAAATGCGTGGTAGGGTCGTAGAACTCCTCCCTAACGCGATGTTCCGCGTAGAGCTGGAAAACGGCCACGAGATCCTCGGTCACACCGCGGGCAAGATGCGCAAGAACCGCATCCGCGTGCTGGTGGGTGACGAAGTGCTCGTCGAGCTGACCCCTTACGACCTTACCAAGGGTCGCATCACCTACCGCTTCATGCCTGGTCGCGGTGGCCCCGGTTCTTACTGATATTGCGTCTCCTGGCGGAGACGTTCTCGCGCCCCAGCCCGATCTGCGGCTGGTCCTCGCCTCCGCGAGCCCGCGCCGCCGCGAACTGATCGGCAGGCTGGGCATCGTTCCCGATGCGGTCATGGCCGCCGACATCGACGAGACGCCGCACGACCGGGAAATACCTCGCGAATATGCCCGCCGCATGGCGCGTGAAAAGGCGCTGGCCATCGCTGCCGACGATGCACACGTCCTGGCCGGCGACACCGTCGTGGCCTGTGGCCGCCGCATCCTTCCCAAAGCCGAAGACGAAGCGACGGCCCGGGCCTGCCTGACCCTGCTCTCCGGTCGCCGCCACCGCGTGCTTTCCGCCATTGCCCTGCGATCCCCCGACGGAACCCTGCGCGAGCGGCTTTCGGAGACGATCGTGCGCTTCAAGCCGCTCTCCCAGCAGGAGATCGATGCCTATATCGAGGGCGGCGAATGGGACGGAAAAGCCGGTGGCTATGCCATCCAGGGCAGCGCCGAAGGCCTGATCGCCACGATCTCGGGAAGCCATTCCGGCGTCGTCGGCCTCCCTCTCTTCGAAACGCGGGCACTGCTGAAGGCAGCCGGTTTTGCAGTCGCCTGAAGGCGCCCATGACTGAATGGCTGATCGAGGACGGGATCGGCGAAAGTCGCGCGATCCTGGTCGAAAACGGCGAAGTCGTCGCCGCCAGGCTGCAATGGGACGGCCGCCTCGCCGCCGGTGAAGTGGCCGAGGCCGTGCTGATCTCCCGCGCGAAAGGCGCGCGGCGGGGCACCTTGCGCTTTCTTTCCGGAGAGGAAGCTCTTGTGGACGGCCTCCCGCCCGATGCCGCCGAAGGCGCCCTGCTCCGCGTCCAGATCACCCGCGCCGCCATGGCGGAGACCGGCCGCCTCAAGCGCGCTCAGGCAAGACCGACCACGCAATCGCCGCGCCCGGCGCCCCCGCTGCTCGATAGTCTGCGCGACACCGGAATACCCGCGCGCCGGGTCAGGGCCTTCCCCGAAGACCCCTGGCCCGAAGTCTTCGCGGAAGCGCTGGACGGAGAACTGGCTTTCGACGGCGGCGAACTGCTGGTGATCCCCACGCCCGCGATGACGCTGATCGACATCGACGGCACCCTTCCTCCGCGCGCACTGGCCCTCGCAGCCGTTCCTGCGATCGCGCGCGCCATCGGCCTCTTCGACCTCGGCGGCTCGATCGGCATCGACTTCCCCTCGCTGGAGCGCAAGGAAGACCGGCGCGCCGTGGACGATGCGCTCGCCGCCGCGCTCGACCACTGGCCCCACCAGCACACGGCGATGAACGGCTTCGGCTTCGTCCACCTCGTCGCGCGGCTGGAGCGCCCTTCGCTGCTTCACCGCCTGCGCCACGAACCGGCCACGGCCTGCGCCCGGCTCCTGCTGCGGCAGGCCGAACGCATCCAGGAACCCGGCACCCTGCTCCTGACCGCTCACCCTCGCGTGCGTGCGCGGGTGACGGCCGAGTGGGAAGGCGAACTCGCCCGCCGCACCGGACGGACGATCGCGTGGCGAGAGGATGCCGCTCTTGCGCTGCGGGGCGGATTCGCGCAGGCGATCACGTCATGACCGAGAACAAGACTGTCAGGGCCAATGCGAAGTGCCCGATTTGCGGCAAGCCGCGCGTGGCCGAACATGCTCCCTTCTGCTCCAAACGCTGCCGCGATCGCGACCTCCTGCAATGGCTGGGCGACGGCTACGCCCTGCCCGGCGCGCCCGCGGCACAAAATCCGGACTCGGAAAATTATCCACAGGACGATTGAAACAGGATCGTCATTTTAGGGTTGCCAAGCTGGCCAAGGTTCTTCATAGGCCCGCCACCAGCAGCGAACGACCGCTTCGGCAGTCGGAAAATTCGCTGAAAAGCTTGGTTTTGCCCGGGTAGCTCAGTTGGTAGAGCACATGACTGAAAATCATGGTGTCGGCGGTTCGATCCCGTCCCCGGGCACCACTCTCCTCGGAGGGTGGTGCCTTTTTCTTTGCCGGTCTTAACCTTCCGAAAATCTGCAATCGTTAGCTTCCAACATAAGTGAGGGGCGAACGCTGCATGCGTTCCAGAGTGAACAGATGGTCGGGGTGGATGGCGGAAACGCCCTCGATTCGAGAAAAAACTGCTAAGTCAGGGATTTTCGGACCGGAATTTCACGTATAAATACGATGTTAACCATTAGTTGTCAGTCCTCTCCAGGCAACAACGGGGATCGTCATGCGCATTGATGCGAGGAATCTGCTGGACCGTCTGGGTCGCAACGAATTCGCCTATAAGGAATTCGAGGACCGGTTTTCCGATCTTGAACTCTGGCCCATCCTGGAGGCACTTCTGCGCGACCCTCGCCTCCAGACGCTCGACCAGACTGCGATCGAAAGCGCGCCTGCGGAGATCGAAAGTTCCGCTCAGGAACTTTCCGCAGAGCCTCTCAAGAACCTGTTCAGCAGGTACGAGCAACAATCCGTTTCAACGACGATTGCAAAACCAGTTGTTGAAGAACCCGTTCGCGATGTACGAGCGATGCTGCGTCATTTGTCGGACCTTGGCGCCCGGGGGGAAATCTGATGCCGATGATCGTCTGCCACGGTCCCAAGGGGGGAACCGGGAACACTTTCGTTGCCGCTCATCTGGCCATGGGCCTTTCGGCGCAGGGTTCGGACGTGACCGTCGTCAGCGTGGCCGCGCGCGACACGCTTCCGCTGCACTTCGGCCTTTCGCCGGCGACCTCGCTCCCCGCGCTTACCGCGCCTGCGGACGAGGCGGTCCTGGTCGGCGGCATCAACTTGCGCAGCTGGCGCCGCGCATCGGAAGATCTCGATTTCGTGCCTATGCTCAATGATCTGGGCTATTTCCAGCCCGGCAAGGAACGTGTGCTGGTGGTGGACGTGCCCTCGGGCGACACCCGCCTGGCCCGCCGCCTGATCGAACATGCCTGCGCCCACGTCTGCACGATCAACGCCCAGCCCGATACGCTGGCCCTGCTTCCGCAAGTATTCGGCGATGCCGGTCCCGAAGGCCTGTCCCGCACGGCCTTCGTCATCAACGCGCTGGACGAGACGCGCCGCCTCGGCCGCCACGGCGCCGCCTTCATCCGCGAAC